>DPWB01000373.1 GCA_003527885.1 Candidatus Competibacteraceae bacterium | reverse complement strand
CCGCCGCGCTCTGTGTCGCCGGGTATTCCGTGTTTTTTTTTTTAATGATACGGCGCCCACCGAGATCTACACTAGATCGCTCGTCGGTTCACAGCCGCTTGCGGACGTGGATCGGCGCGAACGGCTCGGCCTGCGCCAGTTCCAGGAGGGTTTCCCGCAGCAGTTCAAGGATCGCCAGAAACGTCACCACCACCCCCATCCGCCCTTCCTCCGCCCGGAACAAGGCGCTGAAGGGCATGAAGCGCAGCGCGTCCAAACGCTCCAGCACCTGGCTCATCCGCTCGCGCACCGAGAGGGTTTCGCGCCGGATATGGTGGTGGCCGTACAACTGCGCGCGAGCCATCACCTCGCGCAAGGCCGCCAGCAGCTCGGTCAGGCTGACCGGCGGCGGTTCGCGCGCGGCCTGCCGTCCGACCGGCTCGGCGCGGGCGAGGAAAATGTCGCGCTCCAGGCGCGGCAAGGCCTCCAACGCTCGGGCGGCCTGTCGGAAACGCTCGTATTCCTGAAGCCGCCGCGCCAGCTCGGCGCGCGGGTCCTCCTCCTCCGTTTCGGCCGCGGCCGGCGTTGGCAACAGCAGCCGCGATTTGATTTCCGCCAGCCAAGCCGCCATCACCAGATAATCCGCCGCCAGCTCCAACCGCAATTCCCGCATCAACGCCAGATAGTCCAGATATTGCCGGGTGATGGCGGCGACGGGAATATCGAGAATGTTGAGATTCTGCCGCCGGACCAGATAAAGCAACAAATCCAGCGGCCCTTCGAAGGCTTCCAGAAACACTTCCAGCGCATCCGGCGGAATGTAGAGATCCTGCGGCAATTGCAGGTAAGGCTCGCCGCCGACCTTGGCGAGCGGCGCCGTTTCGCGGCTGGCGTCCATCGGATCAGGCATCCCGCGCCCGGTCGCGAGCGGCTGGCGCGATCAAGGGGCGCGCTAGCCGTGCAACGGGCGGATGCCGACCGCGCGCCGCAGTTCAGCGAGGAACGGCGCGCTGTACTCGCGCGCCCGCGCCGCGCCGCGCTTGAGAGTGCGCTCGATGTGATCCGGCTGTTCCAACAGCGCCCGATAGCGCTGGCGCGGCTCGCTCAGACGGGCGTTCAGGTACTCGAACAGCGCCTGCTTCATCTCGCCCCAGCCGATGCCTCGGGCGTAACGCGCCCGCATCGTCGCCGCTTCTTCGGCGCTGGCGAAGGCTTGGTAGAGCTGAAACAGCGTGCAGCCCTCGGGGTTCTTGGGCGCCTCCGGCGGCAGCGAGTTGGTCTTGATCCGCATGATCAGCTTGCGCAGCGTTTTCTCCGGCTCGAACAGCGGGATGGTGTTGCCGTAGCTCTTGCTCATCTTGCGGCCGTCCAGCCCGACCAGCACCGCCGTTTTTTCATCCACCACGGCTTCGGGCAACACGAAATGCTCGCCGTAGAGATGGTTGAAACGGGCGGCGATGTCGCGGGCCATCTCCAGGTGCTGGATTTGATCCTTGCCGACCGGAATCTTGCTGGCCTTGAACATCAAAATGTCGGCCGCCATCAGGATCGGGTAGCAGAACAGGCCCATGGTGACGCCCTTGTCGGGGTCCTTGTCGGGGTCGGCCACGTTGTCGGCCACCGCCGCCTTGTAAGCGTGGGCGCGGTTCATCAGCCCCTTGGCGGTCACGCAGGTCAGCATCCAGGTCAGCTCCAGAATTTCCGGGATGTCGGTCTGGGCGTAAAAAATGACGTTGTCGACATCCAGCCCCAGCGCCAGCCAAGTCGCGGCCACCTCCAGGCGGGAACGGTGCACCAGCGCGGGGTCCTGGCACTTCACCAGCGCGTGATAGTCGGCCAGAAAATAAAACGATTGCACGTCTCGCCGCCGGCTGGCTTCGATGGCGGGCAGGATCGCGCCGACGTAATTGCCCAGATGCGGGGTGCCCGTGGTGGTGATGCCGGTCAGGGTGATTTCCATGATGACAGTGAAACGGTGGGATTCCGGTTTAAGAGAAAAACAGCGTGACAATAAAATTGCGGATGCCGCTGACCACAGGCATCAAATTCAGGGTACCGCTGACCAGTAAAAACAACAGAACCATCAGACCGTAAGGCTCGAAGCGGGCCATCAGCAACCCGAAGCGCTCCGGCAGGAAGCCCGCCAGCACCCGCGAACCGTCCAGCGGCGGCACCGGTAGCAGGTTGAGCACGCCCAACATGACGTTGACATCGATACCGACGACACCCATCAACAGCAGCGGCTCCCCCGCCCAGGCCAGCGTATCCTCCAAACCGTGGCCGATCAGCGCCAGCAGGCCCCAGCCCAGCGCCATGAGCAAATTCGCCGTCGGCCCGGCCAGCGCCACCAGCGCCATATCGCGCTTGGGGTGGCGCAAGCGCCGGTAGTTGACCGGCACCGGCTTGGCCCAGCCGAAGATGAAACCGCCGAGCCAATAAAGCAACCCCGGAACCAGCACGGTGCCGACCGGATCGACGTGCCGCAACGGATTGAGGCTGAGCCGGCCTTGCGACTGGGCGGTGGTGTCGCCGAACCGCAAGGCCACCCAGCCGTGCGCCACCTCGTGCAAGGTGATGGCAAACAGCAGCGGCGGCGCCATTAAAATGATCAGTTGAACCGTATTCAAGTCTTGCATGACGCGATTATACGCAGCGCCGCCCGGTACGGCCTAGAGAAAAGGGCTAGCGTCCCCCAGCCCCTGGCGGATCAGCGCCGGGGCGTCACCGGTCAGATCCAGCACCGTGGTGGGCTCGCGCTGGCCGGGACCGCCGTCGATGAGCAAATCCACCTCCTTGCTCAAGCGTTCCGCGATGTCTTGCGGATCGGTCAGCGGCCAATCGTCGCCCGGCAGGCTGAGCGTACAGCTCATGATCGGCTCGCCCGATTCCGCCAGCAACGCGCGGGCGATGACGTTATCCGGCACCCGGATGCCGATGGTCTTGCGGCGGGGATGCTGCAAGCGGCGCGGGACTTCGTGGGTCGCTTGCAAAATGAAGGTGAACGGACCCGGCGTGGCCGCTTTGAGCAAGCGGTAGCGCTGGTTGTCCACCTTGGCGTAGGTGGCGATCTCCGACAGGTCGCGGCATACCAGGGTAAAATTGTGGTGACGGTCGGTCTGGCGGATGTGGCGGATGCGCTCCGCCGCCGCCTTGTCGCCCAGCCG
>DPWB01000022.1:918-2957 GCA_003527885.1 Candidatus Competibacteraceae bacterium | reverse complement strand
GATCGCGTCTCCGGCAAGATCAAGTCGATCACCGATTTCGGCATCTTCATCGGCCTGGATGGCGGCATCGACGGTTTGGTGCACCTGTCGGACATCTCCTGGAACATGCCCGGCGAGGAAGCCGTGCGCCACTACAAGAAAGGCCAGGAAGTCGAGGCGGTGGTGCTGGCGGTGGACCCGGAACGCGAGCGCATTTCGCTCGGCATCAAGCAGTTGGACAAGGACCCCTTCTCCAACTTCGTCGCCGATCACCCCAAGGGCAGCGTGGTCAGAGGCCGGATCGCGTCGGTGGATAGCAAGGGCGCCATGGTGGATCTGGGCCACGGCATCGAGGGAACGCTGCGCGCCTCCGAGTTGACGCGGGATCGGATCGAGGACGCCCGTTCGGTATTGAAAGAAGGCGAAGAGATCGAGGCCAAGTTCATCGGCGTCGATCGCAAGAACCGCACCATCACCCTGTCCGTCAAGGCCAAGGACATGGCGGAAGAGGCCGAAGTGTTGCAAGACTACAGCCGTAAATCGAGCACCGGCGCAACCTTGGGCGACATCTTCAAGGAGCAGATGGGCGCGCAGGAAGAGTGAACGGCCGGTGGCCGGCGGGAGGATGCCGGCCGCCGTTCCCCACCCGCCGCGAGCCGTCGTGGCTTGCGGTAGGACTTTACTCGAATTTCAAGAACGGGCGGCGCGCCGGTTCCGCCGCCGCCAAGGACCGAGAGAGGTGCCATGACCAAATCAGAGCTGATTGAAATTCTCGCGCGCAAACGCAGCGATATTCCTTATCGGGATGTCGAACAGGCGGTCAAGACCCTGCTGGAGCAGATGAGCGAATCGCTGTCGGGCGGCGAGCGGATCGAAATCCGGGGGTTTGGCAGTTTTTCGTTGCATTTTCGGCCGCCGCGGGTCGGGCGAAACCCCAAGACGGGGGACGCGGTCTCCCTGACCGGCAAATACGTACCCCATTTCAAGCCCGGCAAGGAACTCCGCGAGCGAGTGAACGACCGCTACAGCGGCGCCGACGATCAGTTGTGAGATCCGAAGTTTTCCGGCAGGCTATCGGCTGTCCGGCGCCGTTTGAGAACCCACGGTCTGAAGTGGGTTTTTTATTAACCCGCCGAGCGGGTGTCACGAAGCCGCCAATCTCGAGAATGACGTCGGCCGGGTTCACTGATTTCAGCATGTTGAGGCAGGGGAAACCGATGTATTGGATCAAACTCATCCTGACCGTTGCGATTCTGTTCGTCGTGCTGTTGCTGGGCGTCGAATTTTCCACGCTCAACGCCGAACCCGTCACCGTCAAATATTTGTTTGGAGAGGCGCGCGGACCGCTGTCGCTGGTGGCGATTGGCGCTTTTGCGGTCGGCGTGTTGCTGACGGCGCTGATCGGAGCGTTTATGCTGTTACCGCTGCGCTGGCAGGTCGCCCGGCTGCGACAGAGCCTTTTCAGCAAGGAGCAGGAGTTCAACTTGTTGGCCAAGAAGGTGGGGCGGGAGGCTCGTTGAACCGATCGCGCGCCGCCGTCAGGCCATGATCGAACTCCTGTGGCTGCTGCTCCCGGTTGCCGCAGCGTCGGGTTGGTGGGTGGCGAGGCAGGCTTATCTCGGTCGAGTGGGCGCGGCGGCCCGCGATGCCGACTATTTCAAGGGACTGAACTACCTGATCGACGACAAGCCCGATCAAGCCATCGAGGTGTTTACCCGCATGGCCGACGTGGATCGGGATACCGCCGAAATTCACTTGGCGCTGGGAAATTTATTTCGCCGGCGCGGCGAAGTGGACCGCGCCATTCACATTCACGGTAGCCTCATCGCCAGAACCAACCTGACCGTCGACCAGCGCCAGCGCGCCGCGCTGGAACTGGGCGAGGATTATTTGCGGGCGGGCCTGTTCGACCGGGCGGAGGCCTTGTTTCAGGGCTTGGTGGACCAGCCCGATTACATGGAGGTCGCGGTCTCCCGGCTGATTTACATTTTTCAGCAGGAAAAGGACTGGCGTCAGGCCATCGCGTTCTGCGACCGCCTGGAGCGGATCCTGTCTCTTAT
>DPWB01000022.1:0-722 GCA_003527885.1 Candidatus Competibacteraceae bacterium | reverse complement strand
TTCTGCGACCGCCTGGAGCGGATCGGCGGGGAATCGAAACGCAAGGAAACCGCCCATTTCTGCTGCGAGTTGGCCGAAGAAGCGGCTTTTCGAAAAAACGAAGCTGAAGAAGCCACCGCGTGGTTGCTCGACGCGCTGGCGCGCGATCCCAGTTGCACGCGCGCGAGCTTGCTGCTCGGGCGGCTGGCGGTGCGGGCGGGAGACCACCGCTCGGCCATCGAGGCGTTTCAAGCCGTCGAACGGCAGGATCGTGGCTATTTCCCGGAGGTCATCGCCGCCTTGACGCAATGTTTTGGCGCGCTGGGTCGCCTCGATGAGTGGGTGCGTTATTTGTGGGATGTCCAGGGGCGGGATCACAGCGGCAGAATCACCGATGCGTTGGCGGAAGGGCTGCTCAAGCAGGAAGGCGAAGAGGCCGCGCTCCGGTTTCTCGACCGGGAACTGCGGGAGTACCCGACGCTGTTGGGCTTGCGCCGGCTGGTTGAAATCAAGCTGGGGCGCTGCGAGGGCGCGAATTATGCCGACTTGCGCGCGTTGCACTGCATCAGCACGCAAATGCTCAACGGCGCGGCGCGTTACCGCTGCGCCAATTGCGGATTCGTCGTAAAATCCTTGCATTGGTGTTGCCCTGTCTCTTATACACATCTCCGAGCCCACGAGACCGTACTAGATCTCGTATGCCGTCTTCTGCTTGAAAAAAAAAAAAAAGAAAGAAAGAGTAT
>DPWB01000139.1:801-5436 GCA_003527885.1 Candidatus Competibacteraceae bacterium | reverse complement strand
CGTTCTCGTGGGCTCTGAGATGTTTCCCGCCCCAAGGCTTGCGGGGTGGCTTCCACGACCAAACCGTTTTCGCCATCGCGCACCAGCTCTGTCGGTCCGCCCGAGTCTTTCACGGTCACGACGGCTTTGGCGGCCAGCATGGCCTCCACGGTTACCAGTCCGTAATCTTCCTGATAGGGAACAAACGGCACCGCCAGCGCGTTTTGATAAAGTCGCGCCAGTTGGGCGTCGCTTTGAAAGCCTAACAGTTTGATTCGCGGATCGTCCTTGGCCAGCGCTTTCAAACGGTTCTCCTCCGGGCCGACGCCGGCGATCAAAAGCTCGATGTCGGCCTTGACGTGACGCATGGCCTCGATGAGCAGACCGACGCGCTTGGGACCATCCAGGCGGCTGACCGTGAAGAAATAGTGAAAATCATCACCTGGAAGCACCGCCAGATTGCTGGGCGGATAGGCGACCGCCACTTCGGTATTTTTCGGGAAGTAATCCTCGCGTTGCGCCACGGTGTGAGCGATGGCCGCGTAGCGGACGATCCGGCTCGGATCCAACGCGACGTTATCCAAAAAATGCACCACCGCGCGGCTGATGGGGCCGGGAAAGCTCAGGACGGCTTTGGCGTCTCCCGCTCCGGCGGCGATTTCCTCCAGCCGACCGAACAGTTCGGGTAAGATTTCCCGCCGTCCGGGGTTCCTGTCCAACAGGGCCAACACCTGTTGTATGGGCTCAGGATAGTTTGATCGCGCCGCCAGCGCGGAGCCTGGATAAGCGTCGTAAAGCCCCCGCAAACGATGGAGCATGTAACAGACGTGACGGGGATGCTCGATCATCCACGCCGGATATTTGCCGGTGATGACCAGATCGAAGCCGTCCAAGCGGAGCAGGCTGAAACGCTGGTAGCTGTCCATCAGCGACCAGAAATCCGCTTCCGGGCTGGGGAGCTTGATGATATCGGCCTGATGGATGGTGTTCTCGTTAAGATGACGTACCAGACCCCACCAGAGTTTTTCGGCGCCTCCCACGATAAAGGGTTGCGGGCAAGGAGCGACAACGGCGATTTTCATTCTTATCGGTCCGTCAATTGAGCAAGGCGTCGAGGACCTTGTCCCAGGATAATTCGAGGGAATCGTATTTGGCGCGACCGTTGATCCCTATTTTCATGGCTTCAACGGGATGGCCCGCCAAGCGATCGATGGCGTCGGCAATGGCTTTTGCGTCCGGCTCCACGATCAAGCCTTCCGACCCGTGGCTGACGAACTCCAACGGCCCGCCGGAATCGGTGCAGGTGATGACGGGCTTGCAGGCTAGCATGGACTCCAGGGTGATGTAGCCGTAGTCTTCATCCTTGGGCCCAAAAAAAACTGCCAGAGCATTCGCGTAGAACGCTCTTAACTCTTCTGGAGAAAGATAACCGATCAACCGCACCCGATCTTCCAGGTTGTAAAGCCGCACCATTTCTTTGAAGTGGCCGTACTGGCCACCCATGCCGGCAATGATGGCCCAAACCGGCGCTTTGACATGGCGCATGGCTTCAATCAGCAGATCCTGACGTTTGAGCGATTCCAGTCGGCTAGGCGAGAAAATGTAGGGCTGGTGCGGTGCCGAGTAGAATTGATCGGCCAAGGGTGGCGGGTGATAAAGCGGCTCGGCTTTAAGGCCATTGTAGCGAGCCAAGCGCCCGGCGACCGTCTGGGAAAGCGCGAATAAACCTTGACAGCGGCTCAGATGCTCTGTGTCTCGCTCCGTGATCAAACGGCGTGTTTCATCGTTCAAGCTTTGCGGATTTTGAGGGTCGTGTAAATCGTAAGCCATGCGAAATTGGTGGAGAACCCAACACTGCTTGTCGGGGTGATTGAGATAAAACGACGGGAAAGTCAAGCAGATGACCCGGTCCGGCTCGTAAAAATTCAACTTGGTGAAATCTTCGCTTTCCCACAGGTCCATTGCTCGCAGGATTTCCGATTCTGGCGAAAAGCGGAAAGGCAGTGAAATAATATCGGCTTGATGCCCGGCTTGCAGGCTGGCTTCTCGTAATCCTTCAGCGAGCGCTTCGGCACCGCCGTGCATGAAAGGGACTTGTACCGTGGCAATGGCGATTCTCAAGACTGCCCCCCAAACTTGTTTGTATTTTTATAGGGCGTTCCGGTCGTTCAACCGATATGGCGCTCCAGATGGCTTAATAGCATTTCCTGGGACTGCTGCGGAAGCAGCCATTGTGGGAAGGCCAGAATTCGGGCGGTGAAGCCCGCCGTGGGTCCGATGACCGGCAAGCGATAGATCAGGGAGGCCAGACAAGCCAGCGAAAGCCCGCGCAACCGCATTTTTTTGGCGCGGCCTTCCGGCGAAAGGCGCAGGCGGGCCAAGAGTTCCCAGCGGCTGACCCGCCCGTTTAACAAGGCTCTCAGGTAATGGTGGGCGCCAGAGGAATCGAGGCTGCGCCCCAGCATCGCTCGGTAGGCGACAATTAAAAATTCTTCGCCATAAAGGGGAAGAAAATCCCTAACATGGCCGCCGTGAGTGATCTGTAGCTCGTTGACGAAGCGCTGGCGGGTCGGCGAGTGTTCCGCGCGACGGAAAGGCATCGTGCCCGGAGCCGATTCGGTATCGCCGCGCCGGCGCGCCTCCTGACGGATCGCGGCGATCAGGGCGTCGAGGGTCAGTGGAGTCTGCCCGGAGTCTGTGGGGTGCGTCATGCGTTAAGCCTAGATTTTAGAGTGGTTTTTAAAATGGGCCTGATGTATGTCGCCCCGATCGTTCTTTGGGGCGGCGAGAGGGGGAATCGGCCTCCAAGGGCTGATCTTCAGTCTATGTTGAAAGGCTCCAAGGCGGGCCAGTATTGTGTATGAAAGTGACTGATGCCGTCCATCTTCGGCGCTCTAGCGCCAGTGATCGAGTTTTTTTCTGCTTGGGCTTATCCAACAATCCTTCGGTGGACCGGTATCGTGATGACCGTGTGGGTCGACCTAGTGGTATTCGCCACCGCGTGGGTGCTTGCGGGCTATTTGGCTGGGCCAGCATCGCGCATCACTTTGCTCGATCATCCGAACATTCGGTCGTTGCACCGGCGGCCCACCCCGCGCACTGGCGGTCTCGCCATGCTGGCCGCGATCTTGACCGGCGGTTTTCTGGTTGGCTGGATGCTTCCCGTTGCTCGTCCTGGCCTGGGGTTTCTGGTGCTCGGACTGGGTCCGCTCGCCGTCGTCTCGTTGCTCGATGACCGCCGTGGGATCCGGTTTCAATGGCGTCTCGCAGTGCACGCTTGGGCGGCGTTCAGTTTGGTTCTGGCGGGCTATAGACCCGATTGGTTCGAGCTTCCGGGGTCGGTTATGCCGCTTTCCAGCGGGTTCGCTTTCCTTCTGACTCTGCTGGGTGGCGTCTGGATGATCAATCTCTACAACTTTATGGACGGCATGGACGGTTTCGCTGGCGGCATGGCCGTGATCGGTTTTTCGGCGCTAGCTTGGCTCGGTCGTGCGGACGAGTCTTTCGTGGGTATCTGCCTGATCGTGGTGGCAGCCAGTGCCGGGTTTCTGGTTCATAACTTTCCGCCGGCTAAGATCTTCATGGGTGACGTCGGCTCCACCGCGCTGGGTTTCCTGGCGGCGGCGTGCGGCCTGTGGGGCAATAAAATCGGTCTGTTTCCGCTGTGGGCGGCGCTTCTTATTTTTTCGCCGTTCATCGTTGATGCGACCGTGACTTTACTGCGTCGCTCGCTGCGCGGTGAGAATGTTTGGGAGGCCCACCGAACGCATTATTACCAGCGGTTGGTGTTGCTCGGTTGGGGGCATCGCCGGACGGTGCTGGCGGAATACGGGTTGATGCTGGCTTGCGCCGGTTCGGCGGTGTGGGCGGTCGATTGGTCACCGGCCGGCCAGCTAGGGTTGCTGATCGGCTGGGCTTGCGTTTACGTTTCGTTGATGTGGGGAGTCGGGCGGCTCGAACGGTGGCGTGCTAGAGTATTGGCCCCGTGATGCTCGAACAATTCCTGAATTTGCCCGCCATCGTGCGCCGCCTGTTGCTGGTCGCCGGCGACACGTTCGCCGTGTTGGTCGCGGTCTGGGCTTCCTTCGCCATCCGCCTCGGTGATTGGTGGCCGTACCTGCTGCAAGACGCGGTGTGGCTGTTTCCGTTGGCGGTGATCGTCATCATCCCGACGTTTGCCGCGGTCGGCATGTATCGGCCGATTCTGCGCTACGCCGACGAAAGCTTACTCTATACCATCTTGTTGGGAGCGAGCGCCGGCATCCTACTGATGATGGCGGTTTGGGTGTTCCTGCGGGAAGGGGTGGTGCCACGTTCGTCGTGGCTGATTTGTTGGCTCGTCCTCATGGCGCTGATCGGCGGCGGCCGCTTGGTGCTGCGCCGCTATCTGCGGCGGCGGTTCCGCTTGAGCGCGCGCCGGACGCCGGTCATCGTCTACGGCGCGGGCGAGGCGGGCGCGCAATTGGTCAATGCGCTGCGCTACAGCATCGAGTTCGAGCCGGTCGTGTTCGTGGATGACAACGTTCGGTTATGGGGGAGCGTGGTGCTCGGGCTCAAGGTCAGAGCGCCCGCGAAGCTGTCGCGGCTGATCTCCCGCCACGAGGCCAAGTTGGTGCTGTTGGCGCTGCCCTCCATTTCGCACCAGCGCCGCCAGCA
>DPWB01000139.1:0-450 GCA_003527885.1 Candidatus Competibacteraceae bacterium | reverse complement strand
ATTTCGCGAAATCGATGTCGAGGATATTCTGGGCCGGGATTCGGTCAAGCCCAACGAGACCTTGCTGCGGACGAGGGTAAGCGGCAAGGCGGTGCTGGTCACCGGCGCGGGCGGTTCGATCGGCGCTGAATTGTGCCGGCAAATCCTGGCCTTGCGCCCCGGCCGGTTAGTGTTGTTCGAGCGTTCCGAGTACGCCTTGTACACCATTGAGCAAGAGCTTGGCGCGATGCTGGCGAACATGGGCCAGCCGCCCATCGAACTGATTCCCCTGTTGGGTTCGGTGATCCACCGGCGGCGGTTACAGAGCGTCATGGAGCGGTTTGACGTGCAGACCGTCTATCACGCCGCCGCCTACAAACACGTGCCTATCGTCGAGCACAATCCCATTGAAGGGGTGCGGAACAACGTGTTCGGCACCCTGTACGCCGCCGAAGCCGCCAGCGCGGTCGG
>DPWB01000313.1 GCA_003527885.1 Candidatus Competibacteraceae bacterium | reverse complement strand
CACCCTTGGATTCGCCGCCGGAGTTGATCAGGCCGGCGCGGCCCATGTAGCAGTTAGCGATCTGATAGCGGCACAGATCGATGGGGTGGTCGCTGGCCAGCTCGGTATAGATCCTCCTGTCGAACTTGCCATAGCTGGAACCGCCCATGTTGAGCGCTTCGAAGCCACCGTTATTTTCGGGCAGCTTCTGCTTGATGATGTCAGCCTCGATGGTGACGCCGAGATGGTTGGCCTGACCGGTCAGATCGGCCGAGACATGGTAATCTTTTTCCTTGGTCTTGAAGGCGTTGTTGCGCAGATAGCACCACAGCACCGTCGCCATGCCGAGTTCGTGCGCCACGGCGAAGGCTTGGCTGACCTCCACAATCTGGCGCCCGCTTTCCGGCGATCCGAAATAAATGGTCGCTCCGACAGCGGCGCAGCCCATGTCGTGCGCTTCCTTGATCGTGCCCCACATGATCTGGTCGGCCTTATTGGGAAACGTCAGCAGCTCGTTGTGGTTGATCTTGACCAGGAACGGAATCTTATGGGCGTATTTACGCGCCACCATCCCGAGCACGCCGAAGGTCGACGCCACCGCGTTGCAGCCGCCTTCGACGGCGAGTTTCACGATGTTTTCGGGATCGAAATACACCGGATTCTTGGCGAAGCTCGCGCCGCCCGAATGCTCGATACCTTGATCGACCGGCAGGATCGACAGAAACCCGGTCCCGGCCAAGCGCCCGCAGCCGAACATGCGCTGCAAGTTGCCCAGCACGCGGTTGTTGCGGTCGGATGCCGCGAAAATGCGATCCACGAAATCGGGTCCCGGCAAGTGCAAGGATTCTTTGGGAATGGTCTTGCAGGTATGGCCCAACAGGCTTTCGGCGTGAGAACCCAGCAGTTCAGCAACTTTACTCATCGTGGAATCCTCCTCGGGATCAGATTGCCCAGCACCTTGAAAAAGCACTTTATTAGCAGATTATTTTGAGGCAGCTTCCGCCTCGGATCAATCGCCGGAACCGATCCGCTGGCGGCGGCCCGTCTCGGTATACGCTTGGACCGCGGGCGCGAATAATGGGTCCGGCTTTGATGGCGACCGCGTAGAAGCTATACTGGTTGCAGCATCCGTTGTCGTTCCATCATAACTATTCGCAAAGAGAGGATCCGTTCATGGCGCAACTCAAACCCGGTGTCGTTACTGGCAAAGACTATTTGACCTTGGTCGCCGCCGCCAAAGCGGGCGGCTACGCCTTGCCCGCGGTCAACGTCAGCAGCAGCAGCACCGTCAATGCGGTGCTGGAAGCCGCCGCCAAGAACCAGGCCGACGTCATCGTGCAGCTTTCCAACGGCGGCGCTCAGTTCTATGCCGGACAAGGCATGAAAGACGGTTTCAAGGCCAAGGTATTGGGTGGCGTCTCGGCCGCCCAGCACGTGCATTTGTTGGCCGAGCAGTACGGCGTGTGCGTGGTCTTGCATACCGACCATGCCAACAAAGGGCTGATTCCTTGGGTCGAAGCGCTGCTGGATCACGGTGAGGCCTTTTTCAAACAGCACGGCAAGCCGCTGTTCAGCTCCCACATGCTGGACTTGTCGGAAGAGTCGATGGAGTTCAACCTGAACGAGTGCGCCCGCATCCTCAAGCGCATGGCGCCTTTGAACATGAGCCTGGAAATCGAACTGGGCGTCACCGGCGGCGAGGAAGACGGCATCGGTAAGGAAATGGATGAAAGCGCCGACAACTCCCACCTGTACACCCAGCCGGAAGACGTGCTGCAAGCCTACGAGCGGCTATCGCCCATCGGCCATTTCTCGGTCGCGGCCTCCTTCGGCAACGTCCACGGCGTCTACAAGCCGGGCAACGTCCAACTCCGGCCAGAAATCCTCAAGAACTCCCAGGCACTGATCGAGCAACGGCATAAAACCGCGGCGAAACCGCTGAATCTGGTATTTCACGGCGGCTCGGGCTCGGAGAAGGACAAGATCACCGAAGCGGTCGGCTATGGCGTGTTCAAGATGAACATCGACACCGACCTGCAATTCGCCTACTCGGAAGCGATCGGCAAGTTCGTCACCCAGAACCCCAAAGCCTTCCTGTATCAGGTCGATCCCGAAACCGACAAGCCCTACAAGAAATACTACGACCCGCGCAAATACCTGCGCGCGGCGGAAGAGAACATGATAGCCCGGCTGAACGAAGCCTTTCAGGATCTGGGTTCGAAAGGGAAATCTCTGGCCGCATAAACTCCCGGTCACGGCGGCGGACGCGCTCCGGGCGTTCCGCCCGCTCTCTTGCAACTCCCTCTCCCGCAAGGGCAGGGAGCACCGTCAAGGTGGTGCGGCTAGCGAGAGTCTTCGCTCTCCATCAACCGCGCCATCTTTTCCGCGTCCGGCGCCAGCACCACCCCGCGTTCCGTGACCAGCGCATCGACCAACGCCGCCGGAGTCACGTCGAACGACGGATTCCAGACCTCCGCTCCAGCCGCCGCCACCGGCTGTCCCCCCAGCGCCAGCAGTTCCTCGGCGGCGCGTTGCTCGATGGGGATGGCCGAGCCGTCGCCGACGCTCAGATCCACGGTCGAGGCCGGCGCCACCACCATGAACCGCACCCCGTGATGGCGGGCGGCCACCGCCAGATAATAAGTACCGATCTTGTTGGCGACATCGCCGTTGGCCGCGATCCGGTCGGCCCCGACGATGACCCAGCGCACTCGGCCTTGCCGCATCAAGGCACCCGCCGCCGCATCCGCCAGTAGCGTCACCGGAATACCGTCTTGCAGCAGCTCCCAGGCGGTCAGTCTCGCGCCTTGCAACCAAGGCCGGGTTTCGTCGGCGTAAACCCGCTCGATCAACCCCGCCGCATAGCCTTCACGGATCACTCCCAGCGCCGTGCCGTAACCGCCGGTCGCCAGCGCACCGGCATTACAGTGGGTCAACACCGCGCCCCGTTCGCCCAGCAGCGCCGCGCCCAACCGCCCCATGCGGCGGTTGGCGGCGATATCTTCCCGGTGGATCGCCCGTGCTTCGGCCAGCAGCCGCTCCACCGGATCAGCGGGCTGTTCCTCCATCACCCGTCCCATCCGCCGCAGCGCCCAGAACAGATTGACGGCGGTCGGACGGGCGGCCGCCAGCAGCGCCAAGTCCTCAGCGACCAGCGTAACCCAGTGTTTCGGGTCGTGGGCATGACGATCCCTGGCCGCCAGCACCACCCCGTAAGCGGCGGCGATACCGATGGCCGGCGCACCGCGCACCACCATCTCACGGATGGCTTGGGCTACCTCCGCCGCCGTCGAGAACCGCTGATAGCGCAACGTTCCTGGCAGCAGACGCTGGTCCAGCAATTCGAGCGCTTGTTCGTGCCAGACCATGGCGCGCACGCGATCATATTCGGACGACATCGGAAGCTCGGTTGGGCGATTTTTGAAAAAAGACTAAAATATAATGGGCGTTGTAATCTTACGACACGGCCGGCCAAGGGGCCAAAAATGCAAAAATATCTTGCCAAAATGCTTAGATAGCGCGCAAAATTAAGCCATTTATTGCTGAAACAACATTTTTTGCAATTCTGACACAACGTTGTATCATTACACATCATGGCCGGCTGGCTTGCGACTTTCGGTACCCGAATGCCGGGCAACCTGGCCGGATGAATCATCATTGCGGTTTGACCGACTCCGGTTCCTGCCGCGACCCGAGTTTGACAACGTGTCGCGCACAGAAATTCTTGGTGCCTATTGGGAGAGTATATCGATGAAAGTGAAACTCCATAAGCTTGGCTTGGGCTTGGCTGCCTCGGTGATGCTGTTTGCCGCCCTGCCCGCCCACGCGATCAACAAGTATGGTTGCATCTACGCCGTCGATCCTTGGGACAAGATCGTCAAGGACCCCTACGGTCGCTGCATCCGCACCCCGTGGTGGACTCAAGAGAAGGACGTACCAGAGTGCGGTGGCGCGGTGGCGGTCGAACCGGCTCCGCCGCAGTGTGAAAAAATCACCCTCGGCACCGATACCCTGTTCGACTTCGATCGCTCCGAGCTGAAGCCGCGCGGCCGGACCAGACTCGATCAGTTGGCCTCCGACATCCAGCGGGCCGAACGGGTCTCCTCGATCAAGATCGTGGGCCACACTGACGCCAAGGGTACCGATGCCTACAACATGCGTCTCGGCCAGCGCCGCGCCGATACCGTGGCCGGCTATCTGACCTCCAGAAATATCCCCGCCGGCAAACTCAGAACCAGTAGCATGGGCGAATCGCAGCCGGTCGCACCCAATACCCTGCCCAACGGCCGGGATAACCCGGAAGGCCGCGCCCAGAACCGTCGCGTGGAAATCACCACCCTGACCGAGATGTGCCGCGAATAATTTGTCCGCTGGCTGACTCGATCACCCGCGCCCCGGTCTTCCGGGGCGTTTTGTTATCGGTTCACGATTCAAGCGAATTCAGGCCTATAATCATCCGGCCCGACACCCGGAGGTGCGTGAATGCCGCAAACCGTCGCCACTCTGCTCAAGGCCCGCTGGATCGTGCCGGTCGAACCCGAAGGCCGGGTTTTGGAGCAGCACGCCATCGCCATCCAGGACGGCCGCATTCTCGATATCCTGCCGCGGGCGGAAGCGGCAACCCGCTACCGAGCCGACCGTAGCCTCGACCTCGACCAGCACGTTCTGATACCGGGGCTGATCAATGCCCACACCCATGCCAGCATGAGTTTGCTGCGCGGCCTGGCGGATGATTTGGCCCTGATGACTTGGTTGCAGGATCATATCTGGCCGGCCGAAGCCCGCTGGGTCGATCCCGGCTTCGTCCGCGACGGGGCTTTGCTCGCCATGGCGGAAATGCTGCGGGGCGGAACGACGTGCTTCAATGATATGTACATGTTTCCAAACGTCGTCGCGGCGGCGGCGCGGGAATGTGGAATCCGCGCTTGCGTGGGCTTGATCGCCTTCGATTTTCCGACCGGCTACGCGCGGACCATGGACGAGTATCTGGAAAAGGGCCTGCAATTGCATGACCAACTGCGAGCGGACCCCCTGGTGCGCACCGCTTTTGCGCCGCACGCGCCCTATACGGTTTCAGCGCCGGCGCTGGAGCGCATCGGCCGGCTGGCCGCCGAGCTGAACCTGCCCGTTCACATCCACGTCCATGAAACCGCCGTCGAGGTCGCCCGCTTTCAAAGCGAACACGGCTGTCGGCCGTTGCGGCGGCTGGAACAACTGGGGTTGCTGTCACCGCGCTTGCTGGCGGTCCATATGACCCAACTGGAAACCGCCGAGATCGAACGGCTGGCGCAAGCCGGCGCTCACGTCGCGCACTGCCCGGAATCCAACCTCAAGCTAGCCAGCGGCTTTTGCCCGGCCGCCCGGCTCAATGCCGCCGGCGTCAACCTCGCCATCGGCACCGACGGCGCGGCGAGCAACAACGATCTCGACCTGTTCAGCGAGTTGCGCACCGCCGCCCTGCTCGGCAAGGGCGTGGCCGGCGACGCCACGGTCCTACCCGCCGCCCAAGTGTTGCGCATGGCCACCCTCAACGGCGCCCGCGCGCTCGGTCTGGCCGAGGAAACCGGTTCGCTGGAACCCGGCAAAGCCGCCGATATCGTGGCCGTGCATCTCGGCCAGCCGGAAACCGAGCCGGTCTACCACCCGATCTCGCAACTGGTGTACGCCACCGGCCGCCATCAGGTCAGCGATGTCCGGGTCGCCGGCCGCCAGTTGCTCGCGGATCGCCGGCTGACCACATTGGACAGCGACGACCTGATCGGGCGGGCGCGGAACTGGCGTCACAAAATTACCGCCGGGCGCCGGATATAACCGTTCACGGCTTCGGTCAAACCCGGAAAACCCTCTCCATCCCCCGCTCCATAGCCCGTAGAACAGGACATGACGACCGCCCAGCCGAACGTGGACTTTCAGGAAATCGCCAAATTCGAGGAACTCGCCAGCCGCTGGTGGGATCCTGACAGCGAGTTCAAGCCCCTACACGATATCAACCCGCTGCGGCTGGATTACATCGCCGAACGCGGCGGCGGGCTGACCGACAAACAGGTGCTGGATGTGGGCTGCGGCGGCGGCATCCTGGCTGAAAGCATGGCCTTGCGTGGCGCGCGGGTCACCGGCATCGACATGGGAGAAGCGCCGCTGGCCGTGGCGCGCTTGCATCAGTTGGAATCCGGCGCCGCCCTCGACTACCGGCGCATCACCGCCGAGCAACTGGCCGAAACCGAACCGGCCCGCTTCGATATCGTCACCTGCATGGAAATGCTGGAACACGTCCCCGATCCCGCCTCGACGATCCGGGCCTGCGCCCGGCTGCTCAAGCCGGAGGGCCACCTATTTTTTTCCACCATCAACCGCAACCCTAAGTCTTATCTGCTCGCGGTCATCGGCGCGGAATACCTGCTGCGGCTGCTGCCCAAGGGCACGCACGACTACCGCAAATTCATCCGCCCCTCGGAGCTGGACGGCTGGGCGCGGGCGGCCGGACTGACGCTCCAGCATCTGACCGGAATGCATTACAACCCCCTGCTTCGCCGCTACTGGTTGGGAGCGGGGGTATCGGTCAACTATCTGGTCCATTGCCGGCCGACCGACCCGGCATGACCGCCGGCACCGGCGCTGACACCGCCGCGCCGCCCGCCTGCGTGCTGTTCGATCTGGACGGGACGCTGGCGGATACCGCGCCGGATATGGCGGTGGCCCTGAACCGGTTGCGCGCCGAGCGCGGCCTGGCCCCAGTGCCGGTCGACCGCATCCGCGCCACCGTTTCGCAAGGCTCGCCGGGCATGTTGCAAGCCTGTTTCGGCCTGAACCCCACCGATTCGCGCTACGCTGGCCTCAACCGGCGTTTTCTGGACTTGTACCGCTCCGCCATCGCTGTGGAAACCGCGCTTTTTCCCGGCATGGCCGACGTGTTGGCTTATCTGGAAACGCAGGCGATTCCCTGGGGGGTGGTCACCAACAAGCCGGGCTGGCTGACCGAACCGCTGCTGCAAGGACTCGCGCTGTGGTCGCGCGCTGCCTGCGTGGTGAGCGGCGACACCCTCAACAAAGCCAAGCCGGACCCCGAACCGCTGCTACATGCCTGTCAATGCTTGGCGGTAACGCCGCGGCGCTCGCTGTATGTGGGCGATGCCGAACGGGATATTCTGGCCGGCAACCGGGCGGGAATGCGGACGTTGGTGGCGGGCTTTGGCTATCTGAGCCCCGAGGATCGCCCTCGGGAATGGGGAGCTAATGGTTTTCTGGAAAGGCCTGTCGATCTATTCGCTTGGCTGGGTACACCGGCTCCGCCCGACAGCGGCCTTTAGAAGTCACTCCCACCGGATGGCCCCCAAGCAGGCCGCTTTTGGGACGACCCTACCAAGCCCCCAGCAGCGCCAAAAGCTGGACGCCCAACAGTAAGGTATTTCGCACCCACGGCTGGCGCCAAAACGACTCGGCCGCAGCAGTGGGCGCCTGTTTGACCCACAGCACGGTGGTATTGTCCTGCTGGGGATGCTGGCGGGACATCACCGCCGCCAACAAGGGCTCGCAGGGGGAGGCGAGGTTGCGCGCAGCCTTCAGGACGGTGCCGATTTCCCGCTCGCTCAAGGTGAGAATCCCATCGCTGGCCAGCAGTATTTGATCGTTGGGCTTGCTGTCTCTTATACACATCTGACGCTGCCGACGAGCGATCTAGTGTAGATCTCGGCGGTCGCCGTATCATTAAAAAAACAAGAGCCGCATACGCACAAAA
>DPWB01000030.1 GCA_003527885.1 Candidatus Competibacteraceae bacterium | reverse complement strand
CCGGCGTCCTGGCGGAACTGATAGTTGAAATTATTTTCGCTGACCGCTTTCCAGTTGACCGCGCCCGGGTTGATCTGCTGGCCGGCGCTGTTGTAGATGCGGATATTCTGTCGCGCCAGCGCCTGGGGATTGCGCTTGAGCTGCGGCAATTTATCCTTCACGGCGATGGAGCGCGGCACATACCATTTCGGGCTCATCACCAGATAGGCCATGTTGGCCGTGAAGGTCGGCGTCTGGCGCTCTTCCCGACCCACCACCACCTTGGCTTCCATCACCGGCTTGCCATCTTCAATCACGTTCATCTTGAAGTTGGGAATGTTGACCAGGATATAGCGCGCGCCAAACTCGTCCGGCAGCCAACGCCAGCGCTCCAAGTTCAGTTCGACCTGGCGGATTCGCTGGGCGAGCGGTACGTTCAGCGCCGTCAAGGTCGCCCCGTTGACCGTTCCGGTTTCTCCCAAGCCGTGCCGCTTCTGAAAGCGGCGCACCGCGTCGCTGACCGCCTTGTCGTAGGCCGGGGTCTTGCCGCCGTCACCTTCGGTCAAATCGCCGCTGGCCTGCAAGCGAACCCTCAGATTCCGCACCTGACTTCCCTGCGAACCCGGTCCCAACGCACCGCTGACGATAGGCCAGCCGCCCGTTTGTTCGATCTTGCGGTAGCGCTGCAACACGTCGCGCAATTGGGTGTAGCCCTTCCCTTTCGGCGTCAGATCGCGCAGTGATTCGGTGATGCCGCCGCCGCTGGAAAGGGCGGTGTTCAACACGTGCGCAAGATCCCGAGAGCGCGGTTTGATCGCCCATTCGGGATCGAGCTTGCGGGGCGCGAACCGGCCGGAGAGCAGATGAGAGGCATAGCTCAGATAAGCGTCGGTAAACAGCAAATCAAATTCCGCCAAGTGCTTGGCATCCGCCGCGCCACCGCCTTGCTGGAGCGCGGTTTCCAGCTTTTGCAAGGCGCTGCGACCGTAGTCCGAGGAGCGCAAGCCTTCGTTTTCGGCCTCGCCGAGCACCTTGAGCAGTTCGGCCGCCACCGGTAGCGGCCTACCGTCCGCACCCAGCCAAACCATCTGATAATTGCGTTGCGCGTAAAAGGGAATGAGAGCATCCAGTTTGCGCAAGTCGCGGTTTTGCACCGTAACGTGTGTCGGCGGCGGCTCGGCGCGAACCTGCTGGCAAATCTGCAAAGCGACCCGATTTTGCAACCCGCCGCCATCGCTCGGACACGGCGGCAGCGGCGGCGGCGCGGCGACCGTTTCGGCCGGCGGCGCCTGCTCGGGCTTGATGGCGGGTTCCGGCTCCAGTTCGTCCTGTACCGGATTGGCGCTTGGCTCCGCTTGCAGCGTGGCCACGGTGGCGGAAGCGCCCGCGACCGCGGCGGGGCCGGGGGCCGGCGTATTGAGCGCTGGAGGGCCGCCGGCGCCGGCGACCTGCGCCGACACCAACATGGAATCGAGCGCGCAAGCGCCCAATAGCGTGGAAACCAATATGGAAAAAACGATCCGTTTTGACATAAAGACCAACACCCTGAGGCTCTGAAACCGCTTATTCGATTGTATCAGCATACCAACAAAGTATCAAAAAAGCCACTGATTTGGGCGTTATAAAACAACAAATGACCCAGCGTTATTATAAGATTAGATCGGCCAAACAGCGAATAATTCAATGCTACCAATGTGATACTTCGCGCAATTCCATCAGGATTTCGTTCAGTGGCGCGCCGCTGCTGTCCACCACGCAGACCAGATTGGCGACACCGCACAGCGATTGGGTCACGCCGCGAATAATCCAGCCGTGCGGCGGCGTCCACCCTCTCATGCCGCTGAACATCGCCAGTTGATCGGCGTTGCCCTGAGCGATCCGCCGGTAATCGCGCGCGAATTGCGCCAGCCGGCCCATGTCGTTGTGGCTCATCAGGCCGTACCCTTCGATCAGGTAACCGTCATCGCGGAAATGGCAAACCACGTTGACGCCGTCCAGAGCCAGCAACCGCCGGATCATGCTCATTGCACCGGCTCCTTTCTTTCCAGGACCGCAAACGCGGCTTCGTAATCGGCCGATTCGTTGGCCAACACCACCCCCATGAACGGTGGCAGGCTGAATTTGCCGGCCTGCTTGTACTGCTCGCGCTGCAAGCCGCTCACCACCACCGACCAATCGAAGCCGATGAGGGTGAATTGCTGGACCGGATAAAAGCCCACCATGCCGGTGACTTTTTCCCAGCCGCGCGCCTGCATGGTGGCGATGCTCAGGTTGGCCGCGCACATGTGCGCCAGCAGATCGAGCGTGGATTCGTTGATCCGGTCCGCGTGAGCGATACGGTGCTCCAGCATCTCGCCGCTGCCGCGAAATTCGAAAGCGGCCATCGCGCCCGGCAGTTTCATCAAATCATCGAGTGTGGTCATGGATTGCATCTCCTGCTCCCTTCAATGGTCTTGAATCATTCAACTTCAGATCATATCGGAGGGAATGTTGGCCAACGCGTGGCGCATGAATCCGACGAGATCGTTGATCGAGCCCTTGCTGTTCTCCAGCAAGCAAAAGACGTTGGCCACCACGCAAACCGTGTACTCGGGGCCGTGCACCAGCCAGCCGCGCGCCGGCAACAGGCCGCTGAGCGGTTGTAGGGCTTCCACCATGCTGGCCTCCATGTTGACGCTCATAGTGGTGGCGCGACACATGATGGAGGCCATGCGGGCATGGTTTTCGCTCAGCGCGCCCCGGTAGGAAAACCGGTCGCCCCGATAAGCGTATTCGCCGGCGGCGACGACGCCGGGCTTGGCCAGCAGATCGGTCACAATGCTCATCCGGTGCTATCCTCAACTAGTGGCTGGCTTATCGTAAACGGGGTAGGCCGCCGCAAGCGTTCAAGCCGCGCGGCCCCATTTTAAAAACATAGTCAAAGCATTCACCAAATGCATTGCTCGCCGCAACGTATCGACGCACATTCTTTTACCGTCCACCGATCTTCCCGCAACCCGTGACTCCCGCCCAGCCCTCCTCGCCTGACGGAATGGCGGCTCTGCCCATCGAAGCGACGCTGCCGGCCATTGTCGCCACCCTGAGCGAGAGCCCCGCCCTGGTGTTGCAAGCGCCACCGGGTGCGGGAAAAACCACCCGAGTCCCGTTGGCCTTGCTGCGCGCACCGTGGTTGGGCGGCAAAAATATCTTGTTGCTGGAGCCACGGCGGCTGGCGGCGCGAGCGGCGGCGGCGCGCATGGCGACTTTACTGAGCGAACCGCTCGGCCAGACCGTCGGTTACCGCACGCGCTTCGACAGCCGGATTTCGCGGCAAACCCGCATCGAGGTGCTGACCGAAGGTATCCTGACTCGCCGCTTGCAACGCGATCCGGGCCTGGACGGCGTGGGCCTGGTGATCTTCGATGAATTCCACGAGCGCAGCCTGCACGCCGACCTGGCGCTGGCGCTGTGCCTGGACAGCCAGCGCGGCTTGCGCGAAGACCTGCGCCTGCTGGTGATGTCGGCCACCCTAGACGGCGAGGCGGTCGCCCGGTTGCTGGGAAACGCGCCGCTCATCAGCAGCGCGGGGCGCGCCCATCCGGTGACGTTGCACTACCTGCCGCGCGATCCCGAGGGCCTCGACGTTAACGTCGTCGTGGCCGCCGCACTGGACGCTTTGGCTCGGGAGCCGGGCGATGTGCTGGTTTTCCTGCCGGGTGGCGGCGAAATTCGCCAAACCCTGCACCGGCTGGCCGCGCGAGCGCCCAGCGCCGATTTGCAGTTACTGCCGCTGTACGGCGATTTGCCCGATGCCGACCAGCAGCGCGCTATCCAACCCGATCCGAACGGGCGGCGCAAGATCGTCTTGGCGACCTCGATCGCCGAAACCAGCCTGACCATCGAGGGAATCGGCGCGGTCGTCGATGCCGGCTGGACCCGCGCGCCGCGCTTTGAGCCCCGCAGCGGCCTGACCCGCCTGGAAACCGTGCGGGTTTCCGCCGATGCCGCCGAGCAGCGGGCCGGGCGAGCCGGACGGCTGGGACCGGGCGCCTGTTATCGGCTATGGAGCGAGGCCACTCAAAACCGCTTACGACCGTGCCGGGTCGCGGAAATCCTGGAAGCCGATCTGGCCCCGCTGGCGCTCGAACTCGCGCGATGGGGGGCGAATGATGCGCTGATGCTGGCTTGGCTCGATCCGCCGCCACCCGGCGCGTTGGCCCAGGCGCGAGAGTTGCTGACCGGGCTGGCCGCGCTGGATGCGCGGGGCCACATCACTCCGGCAGGGCAAGAACTGGCCGCCTTGCCGACTCATCCGCGACTGGCGCATTTGCTCTGGCGCGGCATGGCGCTCGGCCTGGGCAACACCGCCGCCGATCTGGCGGCCCTGTTGGAAGAGCGCGATCCGCTGCGCAGCGAACATCCCTTCGGCAGCGATATCACGGTGCGGCTGGACGCTTTGAACGCCTTTCGCCGGAACGGTCGCGACGGGGCGAGACGCTGGGGAGCCGACCCGTCCGCCTGCGCTCGCATCGAACGGGCGGCGCGGCGCTGGCGACAGCTGCTGAAACTCGCGGAGAACGGGCAACCCGCACCGGAACCGGTTGCGGTCGGCTTGTTGCTGGCGCTGGCCTATCCCGATCGGATCGCGAAAAAACGCGACGGCGGCAACGACCGTTACCGGTTGGCCAACGGACGCGGCGCGCGGCTGGCGGTCGGCGATCCGCTCGGCAAGCATGATTGGTTGGTCGCGGCGCAGCTGGACGCCGGGGCCGGCGAAGGTCGCATCTGGTTGGCCGCGCCGGTCGAACCGACCGACCTGGAACGGCAGCTCGCCTCCCGCTTGCAAACCTTCGACGAGGTGTGTTGGGACGACCGTCAGGTGGCCGTCAGCGCCCGTCGGGAACGGCGGTTGGGCGAGCTGGCATTGACCAGCGCGCCGTTGCGCGATCCCGCGCCCGAAGGGCTGCGGCGGGCGATGCTGGTGGGCGTGCGCCAACTGGGGCTCGACAGCCTGCCGTGGACCGTCGAATTGCGAGACTGGCGGGCACGCCTCCTGTCGCTGCGACACTGGTTCCCGCACGACGGTTGGCCGGACTTATCCGACGCTTGGCTGATTGAGCATCTGGCGGACTGGCTGGAACCCTGGCTGGACGGCATCACCCGGCGCGAGCACTTGCAGCGGCTGGATTTGGCGGCGGCGTTACAGGGTTTGGTCGAATACGGCCAGCGGGTCCGCTTGAACGAACTGGCGCCGACGCACCTGCAAGCGCCCAGCGGCTCCCGAATCCGGCTGTGCTACCAACCGGGCGAACCGCCGGTGCTGGCGGTGAAGTTGCAGGAGCTGTTCGGGCTGGCCGACACGCCCCGCGTCGCCGGAGATCGGGTTCCGGTGACTCTGCATCTCCTGTCGCCAGCCCGGCGACCGGTTCAGGTCACTCAGGATTTGCGCGGCTTTTGGGAGCGCACCTATCCCGAAGTGAAGAAGGAACTGAAAGGCCGCTACCCCAAACACCCCTGGCCGGACGACCCCTGGACGGCGGTCCCGACCCGGCGCGCGCGACCGTTCAAGGTATCTGCTCGGTAAACTGGCCCGGCGCCAGGCTGGTGATGCACCCCGGAAGGCCGAAGCGTACATGCCAGCACGGAGGTGTTGCCCAACGCGGACAGGTCGCCCAGCATGGCCGTCGGCGCTGCCGTTAGCCACGGCGCGGGCGTCAGCGGCGTGCACGGAACCGGCGTCGGTACCCCGGAAGCCGCCGCGGTCGCCGACACGAACGCCGGATTGGTCGGCGATACGCACATTCCGAAAGGCAGGATGTTGACCATCGGCTTATTGTCCGTGATATTGGCCGCCGGCTGGCTGCCGGTCATCGTCCGGTTTTGCGGCAACACGACCAGCGTACTGATCCCCGGCGGCACGGCGAACATGCATTTCAACACGGCACCGTTACCAACGTGCATGGCCATCGCTCACCTCCAAGCCCCGACCGCCACAATACTCGACAAACTATAGAGCACAGCGGCTTCGAACACCGGGAATCCACCCATGTATCTCGCCCTCAAACACCTTCATCTGACCGCCATCGTTTTGAGTTTCGGCCTGTTCGCGCTGCGCGGCATCTGGATGCTGGCGGACTCGCGGCAACTGCAACGGCGCTGGGCCCGAATCGTGCCCCACGCGATCGACACCGCGCTGCTGGCGAGCGCGCTCGGGCTGGTCGCGATCCTCCACCAATATCCGTTCGTGCAGGGTTGGTTGACCGCCAAGGTTTTGGGATTGATCGCCTACATCGTTCTGGGCAGCATCGCGCTGAAGCGCGGCAGCACCAAAGCCGTTCGCGCCACGGCCCTGGTCGCCGCCTCGCTCGTCTTTGGCTATATCGTCAGCGTCGCCTTGACCCGCTCGCCGCTGGGCGTTTGGTCGTGGTGGTGAGGCCCTCAGTCCCGAGGCCAGCTCCGGTAGCGTTTTTCAAACTCGGCGGCCATGCGTTCCCCTTCGGCCAATTGTTGCGGGGTCAGGAGCCCGGCGAGCCGGTCGCGGTTCGAGCGCGCCTTGAGATTTCGATGCTTCGCCGCCAGCGCATACCATGCGTAGGCGGCCACCGGATCCCGAGACATCCCCCGCCCGTTGGCAAACAGTATGCCGAGGTTGTTCTGCGCCATGGTATGCCCCTGGTAGGCGGCCAGCCGGTACCAGTACGCGGCGGCCACATCGCTTTGAACCACTCCGGCGCCATCTTCATACAGCACGCCCAGATTGAACTGGGCCTCAACCTCATCCTGGATCGCCGCCTGCCGGTACCAGCGCGCGGCTTCCTCCATGTCCCGCTCGACCCCCAGCCCGTTGGCGAACAGCACCGCCAAGTTGAACTGGGCCTTGGCGTGACCCTGTTCGGCGGCCCGTTGGTACCAACGGGCCGCCTGCCGGTAATCCCGTTCCACGCCCAGGCCCCCGTCATACAAGACGCCCAGATTGAATTGCGCCTCGGCCTGGCCCTGTTCGGCCGGTGGCCGCCATTCCACCAGCGCGGTCAGATAGTCCCCTCGGGCAAAAGCCAGCATCCCCGCCAGATAATCCGCCTGGCCCGGCGACGCCACGCCGAGCCACAGCAAAACGATCAACGCCCTGAACCACATCGGCAGCGGAAATCCCCGATTTTGGAAGCGACACCCGGCAAGAAAAGCGGAGCAAGGCAACTTTTCAGACAAACGCGGCCCGGCTAGCAGCGCCGGCCGGGCCGCTGTCGCTCCTTGAATCAGTCCTTGAACAGCAAGCCCAACGCATTCTCCCGAGCCACCCGATTGGCTTGCGCGAAACAGTCGCCTCCCCATTCGGCCAGCGCGCGCCCGTCTTCCATCATGCGCTGGCCGACAAAGCTCAACACCGCAAACTGGCTGTCAGCGAATTCGCCCGCGCTTCGCGAATCGGTCGCCACAAGCGCGATCTTGGTCTGCGCCAACCCCAAGTCCACATAAGCTCTCAGGCTGTCCATGCGCAGCTCGACCCACTTCTCAAACTGCCCGACCACCGCTTGATGGGTTCGCACCAGCGCGGCGACCAGCGGCTTCATCGGTTCAAAACCCGTGCCAGGAATCTCGTTCATGACGTTCTCCCAATATCGTGATCCCGTGGAAAACCCGGACATTATACTCCCAATCACCACGATGCTGCACCGCCACAAAATCTTTCAATAACCATTATTTATTTGTACCGAATCGATATAATGACCGTGGGTTCGACCGGCGTGACGCAACGCCTCGCACCGCCCGCTTCGCACAACACAGGAATAACTACAATGCCTATCGGTACGACCATCACTGAATTCATTATCGAAGAACAACGGCTGATCGAGAGCGCTTCCGGCGACTTCACCGCGTTGGTCAACGATGTTGTCATCGCCTGCAAGGCCATTTCCAGCGCCGTGCGCTACGGCAGCTTGGTCGGCGTGTTGGGCGCCGCCGACACCGACAACATCCAAGGCGAAACCCAGAAAAAACTGGATGTCATTTCCAACAATCTGTTCATCAAGCGCAACGAGTGGGCCGGTCACGTCGCCGCCTTGGCGTCCGAGGAAATGAGCGACGTCTATCACCTGCCCCCCCAATATCCGCGCGGTAAGTATCTGCTGGTTTTCGATCCGTTGGACGGCTCTTCCAACACTGACGTCAACGGTGCGGTCGGCACCATCTTTTCCATCCTGCGCCGCCCCAAGGACTCTCAAGGCGAACCCACCGAGGATGATTTTCTACAGCCCGGCGACCGACAGGTGTGCGCCGGTTACGCATTGTACGGGCCCTCGTCGATGATGGTGCTGACCACCGGGCACGGCGTCAACGGCTTCACGCTGGACCAGCGCATCGGCGAATACATCCTGACCAATCCCAACATCAAAATCCCCGAGGAAACGCAGGATTTCTCGATCAACGCGGCGTATACCCGCTTCTGGGATCCGCCGGTGCGCCGTTATATCGATGAATGCTTGGCCGGCAAGGAAGGCCCCCGCCGCAAGGATTTCAACATGCGCTGGGCCGGGGCGATGATCGCCGATGTCCACCGGGTTCTGTGCCAAGGCGGCGTGTTCCTGTACCCGACCGACCGCAAGCTGCGGGCCAAGAACCAAGAGGGCAAACTGCGCCTGATGTACGAAGCCAACCCGATGAGCTTCATCGTCGAGCAGGCCGGCGGTTTGGCCACCACCGGCACCCAGCGGATCATGGGATTGCCGCCCACCAACCTGCACCAGCGCTGCCCGGTCATCCTGGGCTCCAAGAACGAAGTCGAGCGAATCGTGTCTTATCACCTCGAAGAACGGTAGCCTCATTTTGAAAGACTGTTTCATTTCCGCTTACAATAGGCCCTCGATACCTTGAGGACTTGCACTAAACACTATCGGCCCATCAAGAGCGATGTGGCAAATATGTCTTCTTGCCGCATCGCCCCTTT
Organism: Candidatus Competibacteraceae bacterium; assembly: GCA_003527885.1. Classification (GTDB taxonomy): domain Bacteria; phylum Pseudomonadota; class Gammaproteobacteria; order Competibacterales; family Competibacteraceae; genus Competibacter_A. The sequence goes on along the minus strand of DPWB01000030.1, from coordinate 7,099 downwards.
TTCTGTCGGAGCGCCCTCCGCCCCGTCCATCCCTATATAATCAGTTCATGCGAGCAAAACCAAAGCCTTAGCTCCAACCGTTGAACGAAATTATACTGATCCATAAAAATCAAATACTTGTTGAATTAACCCGGCCTCACGGGTTACTATTATTTGGAATTTCACTGCTACACCCGTGAGAAGATTCTCGATGGAATTGAAACTCGCCCGTAACGAACCGCTCGCCGCCAAAATTCAGCGCATCGATGACTTGGCCGAAAAGCTGGTTTACATCAAATGGAGTCGCGAATTTTTCGTGCTGCTACAGCGCGCGACCCAGGAATTACTCGCCCTGGCCCGGCCGCGGCCCGAGTTCCAAAAACTCGTTTTACTGGGCGCCCGGCTTGAAGAACAAATCGGTGAGTGCCTCGACAAGGGTGAGTTGCCCAAGGGCGCGCAACGAGAACGTTTGATCGCCGTGGTCGATGCGCTTTGCCGGTCATTGCCGGCGGCCGAGGGCGACATGGCGGCGCAAAATGCCGAACCGGGCGCCGACCCGTCGAACGAAGGGTTCACCACGCCTTTATTTTCCAAATGGGAAAAACAAGAAGCACTGTTGCCGCTGGCGGGCGGCACGCAAACGGCGGCGCTGGAAGCCACCGTTTGGTTGATGGCGCCGGAATCCATGAGCGAACTGGCGCGCAAGCTCGAACAGCGCGGCGGCTTTCGGGTCCGGCTGTGCGCCGGCTTGGCCGAAATTCGCCAGATGCTGGTCGAATCCCAGCAGCCGCTCGCCTTGATCATCGATCTGGATTTCTCGACCGACAACCAAGCCATCCTGCAACAAATCAGCGCCCTGCGACAACTGTTGCCCCCAGATGCGCCGATCCTGTTCCTGGCCGATCGCGGCGACATCACCGCCCGGCTTGAAGCGGTGGAGGCCGGTGGGTCCGGCTATTTCATCAAGCCGGTGGACGTGCCGATGCTGGTGGAAACGCTGGACGAACGGCTCCTGGGCCGGTCCAGCCACCGCATTCTGATCGTGGATGATACCTTGCCGCCCGCCCGCGAGATGGCCCGCTGGCTGGAAAGCCGCAACATGGTGACCCAAGTACTGGCCCAGCCGCTGCAAATCCTGCAAGCGCTACGCAACTTTCACCCCAGCCTGCTGGTCATGAGCCTCGATCTGAAGGAAACCGACGGCTTGATGCTGGCGCAAGCCACCCAGCAACACGAGCAGTTTCGGGAAACGCCCATGATTCTGCTGTCGGCGCAACCCGACATCGCCCAGCGTCTGACCGTCGCCGGTTTGAGCGGCGAAGTACTGCTCGGCAAGCCTTTGAACCAGGAACTGTTGTTCGCGGCCATCACCAAACGGTTGCGTCAGGGCCGCGGCCTGTATCGCAAGTTCAGCCAGCTCAGCAATCGGGACACCGTGAGCGGCTTGTACAACCGCCCGTATTTTCTCGCGCGCCTGGATCGCGTTCTGGTCGCCGCCACCGCCAACACCCAACCGGTGGCGGTCATGCTCGTGACCTTGAACAACCTGCGCGCCATCGAAAGCCTGGACGCGGCGGCGGCCGACGAGATCATCGAACACGCGGCCAAGCGCCTGCAAGCCACCTTGGGCATCGATCCGATCGCGGCCCGGTTCGGCGATGCCATTTTCACGGTGCTGCTGGCCTTTACCAGCCAGGAGGCGCTGATCGCCAGCGCCCGCGCCGTGCAAGCGAGCCTGGAAACCGATCCCTACCGGCTTCACAACGGCGATTTCCAACTGCGCACCAGCATCGGCATCAGCATCGCCGATCCGGCCAAACCGGAGGCCGCCCTGCTGATCCAACAAGCCGATTTAGCCTGCGGGATGGCGCGGGACAGCAAGGATACCCGCATCCACGTCCACCACACCCAAAACACCGACCAGGACGCGGACAATCCGCGCCAGCGCAAACTGTTGGAAGAAGTGCGCGAGGCCGTGCAGCAGCAGCGGATGAACCTGCTGTTTCAGCCGATCGTCAGCCTGCGCGGCGACACCACGGAGCGCTACGAAGTCCTGCTGCGGATGCGCAACCGCGACGGCTGGGAACTGCTGCCGGAAACCATCTTCGGCCTGGTCAAGCGCCACCGTATCGGCATGGTGCTCGACCGCTGGGTCATCGCCCATTCGATTCGCCTGTTGCGCGACCGCCGGGCGCACGGGCGCGCGGCGATCCTGTTCATCAACATCTCGCCCACCATCTTGCAAGATGAGGAGCTGTTCAACTGGCTGCAAAGCGGCTTGCTCAAAACCGAGGTTCCGGCCTCCAGCCTGGTGTTCGAACTGGCCGAAACTACCGCCGAGGTCAACCGGCAGACCCTGCTGCCGTTTCTGCGGCGTCTCAAGGAACTGGGGTGCGGCCTTTCCCTGGATCACTTCAGCGGCCACGAACGGGCGCAAGCGCTCGTCCAGGCGCTAAAAATCGATTACGTGAAGCTGGACAGCCGCTACGCGCAGGATTTGCACAACGACAAAGCCCGCCAGCAAGAGCTGACCGCGTTGGCCCGCAAGCTCGCCACCCAAGGCGTGACCACCATCCTCACCGGCATCGAGGACAACACCACGCTGCCGGTGTTGTGGTCGTGCGGCATCGATTACGTCCAAGGCTTCCTGTTGCAGCGACCCCACACCGACATGAGCTTCGATTTCGAGCACGTCGTGCTGTAAGCGGCGATGCGCGCCGACCCGGCCACGGGATTGCTGGACGCGGCCCGGTTTCTGCCTTCACCCAACTGCGATGACCGACCGGAGGGCGTAGCCGTCGACTTGCTCGTCGTCCACGGCATCAGTCTGCCGCCCGGGGTCTTCGGCGGCCCCTGGATCGACGCCTTGTTCGCCAACGCGCTCGATCCGGCCGCCCATCCTTATTTTAGGACCATCGCGGACTTGCGGGTATCGACGCACCTGCTGATCCGGCGCACCGGCGAGCTGGTGCAGTACGTCCCGTTCCACCGCCGGGCCTGGCACGCGGGAGAGTCGTCCTACGCCGGCCGCCGCCGCTGCAACGATTTCAGCGTCGGCATCGAATTGGAAGGGACCGACGACCTACCCTACGAGGACCGCCAATACCGGCGGTTGGCGGCGGTGATCGCGGCGCTGCGGCTTGCCTATCCCACCCTACAGCCGGATCGCTTGGCGGGGCATTCCGACATCGCGCCGGGCCGCAAGACCGATCCGGGTCCCGCGTTTGACTGGAACCGCCTGCATCGGTTGTTGGGCGACGGCACCGTTAGCTGATGTCCGCCGAATCGTGGCGGTGGTCGGTCCAGTCGGGGTCGCTATCAGCCGAAGCGGGTTGTTCTTGCGCCAACGGCTCTGGGGTAACGGGCTCGGGCAGGACGGGTACGGGTTCCGGCTTGGCCTCGCCGGCCAATAAAGCGGCGGCCTGGTCCGCCCAGAGCGCCACCAATTCGGCCGCGGGCCGGTCCTCGCACAGATGGCAGCCCTGACCCGCCCACAACGCCATGAAATCGGTCTTGCCCCGCTCGGCGGCGGTCTGGCCCAGTTCCTGGGTGAGAAACCACTGCAGCGGAAAGCCCGGTAGCTCGTTCTCGTGCGCCCGCAGTTCGCTGACCAAGCGGTTGCGCAGCACCCGCCCGCAGCGACCGGTGAACACCCGGCTCAAGGTGGTGGCGATCTCGTTGCCTTGGCTCAGCAAAGCCTTATAGGCGGGATGGGCGCCACTTTCCGGGCAGGCCAGAAAGGCGGTCCCCATTTGCACGCCGACGGCGCCCAGCATCCGCGCGGCGGCGATGCCACGTCCGTCCATGATGCCGCCGGCCGCGATGATGGGAACTCGGACGTGCTTGGCCAACAACGGCACCAAGGCCAAGGTGCCGACCAACCCCTGCTCGGGCTGGCCGATGAACGTTCCGCGATGGCCGCCCGCCTCGGCGCCTTGAGCGACGATGAAATCCACGCCGCTTTCTTCCAGAACAATCGCTTCCAGCAGATGGGTCGCGGCGCCCAGAATCGCGATGCCGGCAGCCCGCGCCAGATCCAGGCAAGCCGCGTCCGGCACGCCGAAAATGAAGCTCAAGACCGGCACCTTCTCCTCCAACACGATAGCCAGTTGTCCGAGGAAATCCGGTGGATCCGGCGGCGCAGCCGTTTCCGCGGGCAATCCCAGTTCGGCGCGGTACGGGGCCAACAGCTGGCGGGCGCGGGCGATGCGCTTCTCATCGGCTTTGGCAGGCGGGCTAGCGGCCAAACTGACCGCGAACGGCCGGTCGGTCAGCGCACGCACTCCGGCGATGGCCTCCCGCAATTGCTCCGGTTGCAGACAGCCGCCCGACAGCGCCCCGAGGCCGCCGGCCTCGGACACCGCCGCCACTAGTTGCGGCGTGCCAGGACCGCCGGTCATCGGTGCCTGGAGGATCGGATAACGGATATCGAGGCGCTCGGTCAGCGCGGTGTTGGGCCAGTTCATGTCGGTTCGGAACTCGATAGTGGCAGTAGTGCCGCAGAATAGACGGCCGAACAAAGTCGGGCGCGTGCGCTCTCTTTAGCTGCTCCAGCGGCGGGAGGCATTATGGAATGGGTTGGATCGTGGCGGCGGCCGACGGTGCTTTTTCGAGGGTATCAGGCTTCTCCCATCCAGCGCAACCCGGCAGCCGCCGCCCGCGCCGGCCTTTATCAGAGACTTTCGACCCGCGCGCTCAGCGAACGTCAGACCAGTGCGCCTCCCCCAGCAGCCGACGCACGATAAACCCCGCCAGCATGACGCCGAACAGAGCGGGCAAGTAAGAGATCGTTCCGTTCACCGCTCGGGGTCGACCGGGCGCGTCACCCTCGACCGGTCGATGGGGCAAGGGTTGCCGGCGCGGTTCGTCGCTGTAGACCACCGGATAGTCGAGCGTCGCGCCCGATCGCCGCAGGCGGCGGCGCAGCTCGCGCGCCAGCGGGCAAACCTGGGTCTGTTCCAATCGCGCCAGCCGCACCCGGCTTACCTCCAAACAATTGCCCGCGCCCAAGGCCGAAATTACCGGCACGCCGTGGTGCTGGCACGCCACGACCAGCGCCGCCTTGCACGCGATGCTGTCGATACAGTCGGCGACGAAATCGTAGCGCCCCACCGTAACTAACTGCTCGGCGGCCTCCGGCCGCAAAAACTCAGCGATCAGCCCCAGCTCCAGATCGGGGTCGATATCCCGCAAGCGGGCCGCCATCAATTCGGCCTTCGGCTGGCCGAGCGTCGAGCGCAGCGCCAGCAACTGCCGGTTGAGGTTGGATGGCGACACGACATCGTGATCCAGCAAGCTCATGTGACCGACACCGGCGCGGCCCAAGGCTTCGGCGGCATGACCGCCAACCCCGCCCAAGCCGGCGACCAGCACGCGGGCGGCCCGCAGCCGTTCCAGCCCGTCGACCCCGATCAGGATTTCAGTGCGGGCGTGCGGGTGCGCCATCGACGATTCCGAACAACCGGCGGGCGTTGCCGCTGGTGGCGGCGGCGATTTCCGCCGGATCGGTCCCGCGCAGGTCGGCCACGCACGCCAGAATCTCCGTTAAAAAAGCCGGTTCGTTGCGCGCGCCGCGATGGCCGCTCGGCGGCTGGTCGGGCGCATCGGTTTCCAGCATGAAGCCATCCAGCGGCAGGTAGCGGATCAAACCGCGCAGCCGGTTGGCGCGCGGATAGGTCAGCGGCCCGCCGAAGCTGAGCAGGATGCCCAGGTCGAGCAAGCGGCGGGCCTGTTCCTCGCTGCCGGAAAAGCTGTGCACTACCCCGCGCACGCCCGGAAAACGCCGGATGAACTTGATGGCATGATCGACCGCGTGGCGGGCGTGGATGATCGCCGGCAAATCGTGGCGCCGCGCCAGCCGCAGCTGGCCGGTGAAGTAATCGGCTTGGCGGGCGGGATCGAGGTCGGGCAGATAATAGTCCAGGCCGCACTCGCCGACCGCTATCGGACGCTCTCGCGCCAGCCAATCGGCCAGATCGTCGAGATGTTCCCGACGGTGTTCCGCGAGATAAGCGGGGTGCAAACCGTAACTGGCGTATACCCCGCAATAGCTGGCCGCGACGGTCTTGAGTTTCGGCCACGACCGAACGCTGACCGCCGCCAGCACTTGCGCGTTCACGCCGGCGGCGCGCGCCCGTTCGAAGGCCTCGGCGCGGTCGGGATCGAAACGGGCATCGTCGAAATGGTTGTGGCTGTCGATCAGCGCTAGCATCGGTCGCACATTCAGGCGATCACGATATGCACGTTGGCGGCGCGACCGAAGATCGAAGAAGGGGTGATGCCGAACATATTGCGAAAGGCGCGGCTGAAATGCGAGGAATCGGCGAAACCCGCGCCCAAGGCCGCATCGGTCAAGGTCTCTCCCCGGACGATCCGGGCCGCCACCTCTCGCATCCGGCGCCACTGGCGGAAGCGCCGGATCGGCACGCCGACTTGCTCCTTGAACAAATGCACCAAGCGCGTTGGCGACAGACTCACGCAATCGGCTAGCTCGCCCAATGACTGGTTGCGGTTCAAATCCTCTTTCATCAGCTCGATGACCCGCTGAATCCGGCTGTCCAGCGGTTGGCGGTGGCCGGGGTCCGGTGCTGGAACCCAGCAATCGAGCACGCCGCGGATCGTAGCGGCATCCGGCTGTTGGCGCCAGACTTCGTCCAGCGCGGCCAACACGGTGGCTTCCTCCTTCAAACCGTACAGGCATTGCCATTCGCCATCCGACATCGCGTCCTTGAGGGCCACATAATCGTCGCTTTCCGGCTCGACGAACAGGATCGCCAAGATGGCCCCACCCACTCGGATTTCATGAAGACAGCCTGGAGGCACCAGCACGCTGCGACCCTCGCGCCAAAGGTCGCTCTCGCTTTCCAGAACCCGAAACGGCCGGTCGATCCCCACGCACAAGGCGGCGGCGCCCAGCCGATGTTCGGCGATGTCGGGCAGGTGTCCCATGAAAAAAGCGCGATGCTGCCAAATATAAAGCTTGCTCATCATCAAATGTGCGGCAGGATTTTTAAAGTGTAGTGCTCGGTAGCGCGCCTGGTCAGTTTATCCGCCAGCCCACGAGACCGTACTAGATCTCGTATGCCGTCTTCTGCTTGAAAAAATATAACAAGAGACGCGT
>DPWB01000153.1 GCA_003527885.1 Candidatus Competibacteraceae bacterium | reverse complement strand
CGCTGCGGTTTGACCACGATTGACGGCAACCGCGACGGGGAGCCGTGCGAGGCGCTGTGCGCGAAGTCGCGCCGTTAAAAAAACCGTGGTCACACCACTTCCAGTTTAGGAGTCGCGGTTGCCGCCTGATTCAAACCCCTCCGATCAAGTCCCCGGCTCGGTTGTCCGTGCTCTCGCCTGGGCGGCGGTGGCGGTCGGCTTCGTGTTCTTCACCGGCTGGGCCTACGCCTACCACTACTTCGCTCACTTCAGCGTGGGGCTGGCCGCCCTCCAGTTGCCCGCCGTCACGTTTCTCGGCTTCGCGTTTTGGGCGTTTCAATCGGTTTGGTGGTTGCTGGTCCCCTACGCGCTCGGCGCGTTGGCCCTGGCGGCGCTCGAACCTCGCCTGCGGGCGGGATGGCGACGCCTCCGGGCGAGACGGCCGGGGTCGCTCGCGCAACTGGCGCTCGTCCTCGTCTTGGCGGCGTTCCTGCTCGCGTGGTGGGTCGCGGGTCTCGGCGCCGGGCGCTTTTTCGAGCGCCAGCGGGCCGACCAGTTCCGGGATCTGCCGCGCGCGCGCATCTGGCCGGCCATCCGCGCCGGAGGATGGAGCGTTGCGGGCGCTGTACGCCGAGCTGCCCACCGGGGTCTACCGGGTGCTGTCGGAAGATCGGGACCGGCTGTTTCTGTTCAAACCGCCCGCCGGCGGAGCGCCTGAGCTGTCGGCCATCGAGCTGCCGTGGCGCGAGATCCGAATGCTCCAGGTTTTACCCTGATCGAGAATCCATCGCGTCCGGCCCGATCGCGAAGCCGAACCTATTCCATGGCTTTAGCGTCGGCGTAGATATAAAAAGCGATTTCAACCCGTTCGAGCTGGCCCGAAAAAATCTGCGAAATGTCCACTTCAACGGTCTCGAACGGCGCGTTTGATCGGCTGATGCTCCCGAACGTGCAGCTAAGGCCAGCCCAGACGATGCCACCGTGCAGCTCGCCCTCATCCAAGCTGAGCGGGTTAAACGGTTTGCCTTCAAAAGTCCGTTTGAAGCGCTCGATTGCCTCGTGTTTGATCAGCCCTTCCACCTCCGACAAAGACAAGTTGAGGGCCGGCGCCGCTTTAACCTTATTCAGATATAGGGCTGCACCTCTCAGGTTGTCTTGATCGAAAATAAATTCGAGCGTCTTCACGGTGCTTTCCTCCTTAGGCTCAAGGTGGCGTGGACGATGGCCGGGTTGGCGGGTTTGGGGGTGACGGCGGCGGCCGGCGTTTCGGCTGCGGAGGCCTGGGGCGGCGTCGGGTTTTCGGCGGCCTCGGCGCTGTCGCCCGGCGGTTTGACCTTTTTCTCGAACACCTGCACCGCCGGGTTCTTGAGGGCGATTTCGCCGTTTTCGAACCGCGCCAGCGAGCCGCTGACGGAGGCCACCCAGGCGGGGTAGTCGGCCGCCGCCTGCGCGAGCTTGCGCCAGAGCTTGGGCGGCAGGATGGCGGTGACGACGCCCTCCCCCGTTTCGACGCCGATCTTGACGCCGGTTTCCACGGTGACGGGGGTGGGCATTTCCGAGAATTTGACGGTCAGTTCGAGGCGGCCGGGCACGAGGTGCTCCTTGGGGATGGGGGTGTCGTCGGACGGGCGGGTCGCGCCCGCCGGTCGGCCCTGCAAGTCCACCCGGACCGCGCCTTCCTTCAGGGTTTTCAGGTAGCGCGGCCGGGTTATCAACTGCTGAACCTTTAATAGACATATATAGCCTTTTGCGGTAAAGTATACCGCATGAAATTAAGCGCGTGGGCAAAACAGCAAGGCGTGTCGTACAAGACGGCATGGCGGATGTGGAAAGCGGGAACGCTTCCCGTCCCAGCCGAGCAGCTTGCAACCGGAACCGTGATCGTCCATGCCGTCGAATCGACGGGCGGCGATAGCGTCGCCCTGTACGCCCGCGTGTCCAGTTCCGACCAGCGCGGCGACCTGGACAGACAGGTGGCGCGGCTTTCCGAATTTGCGGCCAAACGCGGCCTTCGCGTGGCCGAGGTGGTCAAGGAAGTGGGTTCGGGTCTGAACGGCCATCGGCGCGGCCTCATGCGGTTGCTCAAGTCGCCGGCCATCAAGACGCTGGTGGTGGAGCATCGCGACCGGTTGATGCGGTTCGGCTTTGAGTACGTGGAATCCGCTCTCGCCGCGCAAGGCCGCGCCGTGCTGGTCATGGACCCCGAAGACGTCAAAGACGACCTCGTTGGCGACGTGACCGAGGTTCTGACTTCGCTGTGCGCGCGCCTGTACGGGAAGCGGGCGGCCGAGCACCGCGCCAAGCGGATGCTGGAGGCAATGGAATGCGAACCCTGATCAAAACCCATCGCATCGAACTCAAGCCGAACGCGGCGCAAGCGGCGATCTTCCGGCAGTGCGTCGGCGCGTCCCGGTTCGCCTACAACTGGGCGCTGGCGGAATGGCAACGCCAGTATCAGGCCGGCGAGAAACCGAACGAGGCCGCGTTGCGCCGCCAGTTCAACGCCATCAAGCCGGTAGAGTTTCCCTGGATTCTGGATTTGCCTAAGTCGGTTCCACAGCAGGCCATCAAGAACGTGGGAACCGCCTTCACGAACTTCTTTCGGCGGGTCCGCGAAGGTATCAAGCCGGCCGGCTATCCCCAGTTCAAGAAGCCGTTCAAACGCGACGGCGCACGGATGGACAACGGACCGGGAACCTTCAGTTTCGACGGCAAGCGCATCAAGCTCGCCAAGATCGGCCGGGTCAAGATGCGGGAACCGTTGCGCTTCGACGGTGAACCGAGAAGCGCAACCCTCAGCCGGGAAGCCGGCCGCTGGTTCGTGTCGGTTCCCGTTCTGGTTTCGCTGCCCGATCTGCCGGTTGTCGATACTCGTCCCAGCGCCGGTATCGACCTGGGCATCGGTACGGCCGCGACCCTCAGCACCGGCGAAAAAATCGACGGACCCAAGCCGCTCAAGCGGTATTTGCGCGCCCTCAAGCGGCTGTCCCGCCAGCATTCCCGGAAGGTGAAAGGCTCCAACAATCGCCGGAAGTCGGCCGCGCGGCTGGCCAAGCTGCACGCTCGAATCGCGAACATCCGCAAGGATTGGACGCACAAGACCACCACGGCATTGACCGGGCGGTTTGCCCTTATCGGCGTGGAAAACCTCAACGTCAAAGGCATGATGGCGAACGACAAGCTCGCGCGATCTATCAGCGACGTGGGATTTTACGAGTTCAGGCGGCAGGTGGAGTACAAAGCCGCCCTGTCCGGGGGCGTGGTGGTCGTGATCGACCGCTGGTTCCCCAGCAGCAAGACGTGTAACCACTGCGGTTGTTACCGCGAATCGTTGCCGTTGTCCGTCCGAGAGTGGACTTGTGCCGAATGCGGCGCTGTTCATGATCGAGATGTGAACGCGGCCCTGAATCTCCAGCGCGTGGCGCTGGCGTCCGGGAGTTGCCCGGATAGTAAAGCCTGTGGAGAGGCCGGCTCTGGCCGAAGTCGAAAGACTCCGGTGAAACCGGCATCGATGAAGCAGGAAATTAACCTTGTCTCAATTGGCTATGGTTAATGCAACGGCGCAATACCCCGACAGCATCCGCCGCAGCGCTTTCGCGTCGCGGCCCGCCCCCAGCGCGCCCGAAGCGAGCAGATCGTCGCTGATCCCGATCTTGAGCGGTTTGGGGTCGGCCCAATCGAAGCAGTCGGGAAAGCGCTCGAACAGGGGCGCGAGGTCGGCCGGGGGCGAGGAG
>DPWB01000152.1 GCA_003527885.1 Candidatus Competibacteraceae bacterium | reverse complement strand
CGCGCCAGGCACTTCTTGCCGAGCAGGGTATTGCCGCCGTAGCCGGAGCCATACGACCAGATTTCGCGGGTTTCGGGATAATGGACAATGGCCTTACGGCTGATGTCCGGCTCACACGGCCACGGCACGTCTTTCTGACCGGGGGTCAACGGTGCGCCGACCGAATGGACGCAGGGGATGAAGAAGCCGTCGCTGCCCAGGGTGTCGAGCACTTTCTGACCCATGCGGGTCATGATGCGCATGTTGACGACCACGTAAGCCGAGTCGGTGATTTCAATGCCGATCTGGGCAATCGGGCTGCCGATCGGCCCCATGCTGAACGGGATCACATACATGGTGCGGCCGCGCATACAGCCCTTGAACTGCTCTTTGAGCTGCGCGCGCATTTCGGCCGGAGGTGCCCAGTTATTGGTCGGGCCGGCGTCTTCCTTGTTTTCCGAGCAGATGAAGGTGCGGTCTTCGACGCGCGCCACATCCGACGGATGGGAGCGGGCGAGATACGAATTGGGGCGCTTGGCCGGATTCAGCTTGGTGAAGGTACCGGCCGCGACCATTTCGTTGCAGAGCCGGTTGTATTCCTCTTCTGAACCGTCGCACCAGACCACGCGGTCGGGCTGGGTCAGTTCGGCGATTTCATCCACCCATTTCAACAACTTGGCGTTGCTGGTCCGGTTTTTACCATCATGAGCGATTGCCATTGCTTAAATCCCCTTTGGTATGGAGTGCGTTGGGGTTGAGAAACCATCAGGAGGTGCCGGTTCATCATGTTCCGCACGGAATTTCGACCGGGCGCAACTCTTGTAGGAGCCGGTTGCACAACAAGCTGTAAGGTTATCATCAAGCGGGTCGGGACGCCACCGACGACGCGGCGTCCGCGTCCGCGCCATGTGATTGCGTTTCGCCGCTTCTTGAACCGTTGGTGGGGCAGACGGGAATTACAGGTTATAGCCGCAATAATTGAGCCGCCATGATCGATGACAGTGTTCTGGTAGGAATCGAAAGACGACCGGCATACGATCCAAACCAAACCGTGAGCGTGACGCCGAATCCGCTTGCCGGTCCAGCGGGGTTTTCTGCCATCGCGCCCAAAAAGCGGCGGGGAATCATCGCGGGCTTGCTGCTGGTCGCGCTCGCGCTCGCCGTCGGCGGGTGGCTGCCGTGCTGATTTCAGGGGCAAGCCAATGTGGGATTTTGCCGGGCCACCGCCGCGCAGGCATCGAGCAGCCCCAGTCGTGGAACGCCGGCCGGCGTCGAGCCAGCGAGCGGCCTAGCGGTGGCGCGCAGCACGGTTCTGATCCGATCGGGCGTCGCTTGCGGGGTCTGTTGCAGCAACAGGGCGGCGACGCCGGTGACATGAGCGGCGGCCAGCGAGCTGCCGGACATCAGCGTGTAGCTGGCGTTCGGCGCCGGGGCGACCACCTCCACGCCGGGCGCGACCGCCGCGAACGGGATGCCGGGCCAGCGCGGCGCGGCGACCCGGCCGTTCGCGTCGCAAGCGACCGCCGGGATGACGGTATCGAGCGACGCGGGAAACCCCGGATCGAGCGGGTTGTCCAGCGTCGCCGCGACCACGATGATCCCGTTACGCTCGGCGGCCGCCAGCAAGCGCGCCAGCAAATCGTCCATCGGTCCACCGAGGCTCAAGTTCAGTACCTTGATCCGGTGGGTGATGGCATGGTCCACCGCTTTCGCCAGGGTCCAACTGCTGCATCGGGCCTTGCTCGCGGCCGGGTCTGAATACCAGCACGACTTGAGCACCGTCAGCCGTGCGCCGGGCGCAATACCCTCGCTTCCGCCACCCCCCGCGCGGGCGCCGATAACGCCGGCCACCGCCGTGCCGTGACGGTCGCTGCGGAAGGAGGGTTCGCCGCCTTCGACGAAGGTGGCGATTTGCGCGATCTGCCCGCGCAGGTCGGGGTGGTCGGTGTCAGCGCCGGTGTCGATGACCGCCACCGCCACGTCGCGACCGGTGCTGGCGCGGTGCGCCAGATCGACGCGCAACAGTTTGGCTCCGTAGGCCAACTCGCGATACGGGTGGGTCGCCCCGCCTTGCAGGCCTTCAAAGTTTTGGTTGGGCTGGGCCAGCGCGACCCGTGGATCAGCGTTGAGCCGACCGATTATCCCAGCGATGGACTGGTCGGCGGGAACCTGAAAGACCAGACACTGCACGCCGATGGAGGTCAGCGGGAATTCGCCGACCGGACGGAGCCGGTATTGCGCCTGCAAGTCGCGGCTGATGGCCGGCCAGTCCGACCGCAGCCGGTCGGGCAGCGCCACGATGATCTGACGGGCCTGCAACTGTTTGGGAACGCCGGGTTCGTCGATGGCCGTCGCCGGCGAGGAGCCGGGTCGATCGGGCGAGCCAGCGCAACCGAACAGCACCGCGAGTACGGCGGCGGCCACGCCGCTCAAGCGCCATTGCTTCGCTGATCTCATGGATTATCTCCGTCGGTGAACGCTTCGGCCAAGCGAACGTGAGGGCGGGCGCGCAGCGTGCCGAGCGCGGCGGCGAGGAGTTGTTCCGAACGCGCGCCCGCCGGCAGGGTGACGGTATAAACGCCGAGCGCCGTGGGCCCGGCGACGATGCTGCCGTCGATTTCTTGCAGCAGGCTTTGGATATCCTTGGCGGTGGCGGCGTCGGCAAAAACGACCCGCAAGCGCGGCCCTGTCGCCGGCGGTCGGGGGACGCCCGACAAGGTTTCGTAGTCCGAGGGCAGGCGCGTTCCGGGCAGCGCGACCACCAGCAACAGCGCCGCCACCGCCAAACTTTCCAGCGCCAGCGTCCAGCGCACCGGCGCGGGGGTGGCGCCCAGCCAAGCGCCCAGGCGTTCGAGCAGGCTGGGGTGACGGGTTACAGCCGGGATCGGCTTGCCTTCGAGTCGATCGATTTGCGCCAACAGTCGGTCGAAACCATCCGGGGCCGGCTGCCAGTCTTCCCGCTGGTTTTCTTGGCCGATGGCGGCTACCAGCGTCCGGCACCGCCCCAGTTCGGCGCGGCAGGCATGACAGCGCGCGAGATGCTGTTCCACCGGGGCCGTTTCGGCCGGAGTCAGGGTGCCGTTCGCATACCAGGGCAACAGCATTGCGATGGCTTCGTGCGAATCCGGCGGCAGCTGGTCGGGCGGGGTCGTGGGCATGGTGGGGTCACTCCTCCCGCGCCGCGGCAACGTCCCGGTAGCCGCGCCGGGCCAGCAGTTGGGCCAGCTTCTTGCGGGCGTGAAACATCCGGGTTTTGACCGTATTGGGCGGGCAGCCGACGATTTCGGCGATTTGCGGATAAGCGAGCTCCTCACCGAACGCCAGCTCGATCACGCTGCGGTGCTCGGTCGAAAGCTGTTCCAGCGCCCACTGCAAAATTCCACCCAATTCCCAGCCCAGTACGGTTTGTTCCGGGCCGTGCGGGGCGGCTTGCGGGGTTTGCCCGTGATCCTCGGCCTCATCCAGCACGTCCGCCGATAGGGTATCGATGGACCGGTCGGCACGAAAGCGCCCGGCCCGGCGCAGGGTCTTGAGGCCCTTGTTGTGGGCGATGCCGAACAACCAGGTCAGAAGCTGCCCGGCGGCGGGGTCGAAGCGGTCGGCGGACTGCCAGAGCGCCAGCATGGTGTCGTTCACGGCTTCGTCCACCAATTCGGGCTGTTTCAGCAGCTTGAGCAGATAACGTCCGATGCGCGGCGCGTAGCGTTCGTACAATTGTTTGAGGGCGTGGCGGTCCTTGCCCGCCACCGCGCGGATCAATTCAAGATCGGTTTTTTCGGCGGCGGTCCCAGCGACGGAGCGCGATGGCGCGGGGTGCTGGCTCATCGGTTAGAGTCTCCGCGGAGGCCGGAAGCGGGCATCCGCTCGTTAAGTATTTCCCGGCGGGGCACTAAAGGTTCAAGCTAGTCGTGATCGGCAAGCGATTTTTAAAGTATAGGCGCTGCCCCACGGTTGAGCCTTGTCCGCGTTTGAGCGCGAGGAGAGTCCTGAAAGCCATGACCGTGTGGGCCGAGGAGACGGAAAACACCGGCGCTCCCTGTCGGTTGCGCTTCACGGTGCAGGGTACGGGGATCGGTATTTCCGAGGAAGCGGGCGCTCGACCGTTTCAACCCTTCACGCAGGCGGACGATTCCACGACGCGCAAATACGGCGGCACCGGCCTCGGTCTGGTCATTTCCAAGCAAATCGTCGAAATGATGGGACCGCCGCCTGTCGCAATACCGCCCTGAAGGCATCTTCGTCCATGACGGCGCGTTCGGCGAAACTAGCGCCCACCAACCGCATGGCGAGCGCATGACATGTCAGGACCGTGACGCCCTTGGCGTCGTCACCGATCAGATCGGTCAAACGTCGGCGGATTTCAACCGCCGCATGACGGTTATAGGCGAGAGCCAAAACGCCGCGCGGATTTTCCCGCCCGACTCGGACCAGATAGGCAATGCGATGCACCAGCACGCGAGTTTTTCCGGAACCCGGACCCGCCAAAATGAGGACGTTGGCGCGATCCCGGTCGTCGGTCACGATTTTTTGTTGGGTCGGATTGTTTAGGGATTCGACGATGGCCCGCCAAGACTCCGGCGTCGTTTGCCGGGCCAGTTCCTTCTCGCGATCCGGCAACCACCGGCTCAAAAATTCGGCGCGTTGCAGTTTGAAGTAATCCATCGCCAAGCGCAGCGCTTCCGCCATGGCGCTAAGGCCGCGCTGGACGTATTCCACCATGACGTGAATTTGCACGATTTGTTCGTCGTAGTGCTGCTTGAGGGGGATAAAGTCAGCTTTCAGGAAGTTGCGTTTTTCTTGAGCGAGACGGATGGTCATGGCCGAGCGAAAAATCGCTAAGCCTTTATTCAGGCGGATAATTTCTTGTTCATGGAGCCATAATAAAGCGCGGTCGAGCAGTTTGGCCGGATCTTTCGCTTCCGCTTTAAGCAGCAGATCGCGTTCGAGCGCCGCCATCAGCTTACCGAGCGTGGTTTCTACCAAGATGTCCGTGCCTCGCGTCCCCGACGGTAGGTCATCAAGCAAATGGTTGAGGAGCCGGTCCGCCGCCACCCGCCGCCGCCGGGCGATTTGATCGAGCTTCGACCAATCTCGCTGAAGCGTCACTCGCGCGGTTTCCGCATTCAAACGCCATACCTGCAAGCTACCTGTGCCACCGTCTTCATCGCGGCCGTCGCGCGAGAGGCTTTTGACGACGCGCCAGAGCTTTTCGCGCGAGAAGCTGGTAGCACAGCGATTTTCCGGTCCCGGTCGGCAGTATGCCCAGCACATGCTCGCCGCCCATGGCGGCCTCGACGATGCACTGTTGCAAGGGGCGGCCGTCGGAATGAGCGGGTTCGGCGCGGAAGCTTGGGATGTCGGGAAACCAATGCTTCAGTTCCTTCAGCGCGCTGTGACGATCCCGACACCACGCGCAATCTGAATCGCCGCAGGCGGTATCCCGCAAGCGGCGCACCAAAATTCCCGCTTCTGGGAACTGGTGGCGCACCCAAGGCGGCATCACCGAATTGCCGCCTGCCACCGACAGCCATGCCAAGGTGTAAGCCAGCGCCCAAGGATGCTGTTTCGCTTCGGCTAAAATGGCGCGCGCGTGATTGAGGCAGCCCCGTCCGCCCAAAAACCGTTCGATGGCGGTCTGGGCTTCCGCTTCGGTCGGGCGCGATCGGCGCCGGACCGTCATGAAAAATGCGTTCAATCCAGCGGTCACCCCATCCGCCGCAATCAACCAATGCCAGGCGAGCAGTAAATCCGGCGCGGATTGTCGGAGGACGCGCAAAGCGTTTTGCTGGTCCCGAAAGACCTCCAAGGTCAGGCACGCATCCAATTGCGGGTCGTTCAGCCGCCCGCGCTTGAGTTGGCCGTCCTGATAGTGTTTGACGAGGTGATGGTAAGGATTGCGGGGAAAGGCCAACGGGTTGAGCAGCAGGGTGTCGACCATCGGCAGTTCGAGCAGGCGCAAATCGGGTTTGGCCGCCGCTAGATAAGGCGCGTCGAAGGCGATCAGATTATGGCCGAGCAGGAAGGCGCAGCCTTCCGCGAAGTCGTCGAGCTTGGCCAGTTGCACGTCCAAATCGCCGGAATCGAAAATGAAGGCGCGACCGTCGTCGCCTCGCACCCCGGCGAATTGATGGATGCGCCGATCTTTGATCCCGACTTCGAGGTCGATGGAAAGACAATGCGGCGCGAACCGGCCGCTCTCGGGCGCTTCCTTGGCGCGATCATTCACGGTTTCGCGAAAACCCGTTTGAGGAGGTAATGCGCGCTCGCAGGCGATGAGGCCGGCGCGTTGGAGCGATCCCGGCGACGAGATGCCGGGATCGCGCTCGAACGGCGCTACGCCGCCAGCTTCACCTTATCCGCCACTGCACGGTATTCCGGCACCTGATCGAAGTTCAGATAGCGGTAGATTTCGGCGCCCTTGCTGCCGATTTCGCCCATGTACTTCATGTACTCGTCAAAGGTCGGAATCTTGCCGAGCAGCGCGCAGACCGCCGCCAGTTCCGCCGAACTGAGATACACGTTCGCGCCCTTGCCCAAACGGTTGGGGAAGTTGCGGGTCGAGGTGGAAACCACCGTGGCGTTGTCCGCCACCCGCGCCTGGTTGCCCATGCACAGCG
>DPWB01000327.1 GCA_003527885.1 Candidatus Competibacteraceae bacterium | reverse complement strand
TTTTTTGTTTATTTTTTTTCAAGCAGAAGACGGCATACGAGATCTAGTACGGTCTCGTGGGCTCGGAGATGTGTATAAGAGACAGCCACTAATTCCTGGCCTTTGCGCAGGATTTCCTGGGAAACGCCCTCGGGTTCTCTCGTTTCGGTGTTCATGGTCCTTACCTTGCGGTGGTCGGTGAGAAGTCCGCTGCTTGCGCTGGACTCGCTTTCTTGAGTAACCCGTGCGCGGCGGAAGTTAGTTCGCCCGCGAAGATTCGGCGCGGGGTGCGAGGTGTTGGCTCAGGCCCGAATAAAGCCGCTCATGGCGTCGCTCGCGGCCCTATCGACGGCGGGCGCATCGGTCGATTCGTTCAGTTCGCCGCCGGCGAGCTTGTCGCTCCAAGACTCCAGATGAGCGACGAACGCTTCCAGCAAATCGGCGAAATCCTGGTAATCGGTATCGGTCATTTTCAACGTGCGGTTCAACACCACCTCGCCGTGTACGCCGTCCAGCGCGAACCACGCCCCGCCGGTGTCGCCGCCGAACAAATTCGCCGCCAGCAATCGCTCGTAGAAGGGTTCTTTGTTTTCGGGCGGAACCGGGCACAGCACCGAATAAAGGTGGACGGTATCGTTATCGGGGCTGGCTTCGATATCGACCGCAAAGCGCTCGTCGAACACCAAGCGGCAGACGCCCTCGTCGTTGAGGGTGACGTTCAAGCCCATTTGGTGGCCCAGTTCGGCCAGAACATCGCGAATGTTCATCGGGGGATTCCTCGGCGGTTGAGGGAGGACAGGGGCCGCATCTCGTCAGGCTTAACTGATGACACAGCCTAGAGCTTGATTTTTCCGGCGCGCAGGTCTTGCACCGCCGCCACGGCTTGCGCCAGGGGCGAACCCGGCGGCCGCCAAAATTCCACCGGCGGCGCGCCCGGCGCTTTGAGCCAAGCGCAGCCCGGCTCCACGAACTGGCTATCCGTCACCACTAGCCTGACGCCGCCGGGAAGCGCCCGCGCGGCTTGCGCCCCGGCCAGTTCGGCGGTCAGGGTGGCGGCGAGCGCGAAAGCCTCGCCGACGCGCGCTCTCGCCTCGTCGGGGTCGGTGTAAGCCCCGCCCCAAGGCAGTTGGATGAACAGCGCCAGCGGCCCTTGCACCAGGTAATAATGCAGCGCCCACGAGTTGATGCCGTGGCCGTCGAAACCCAGGAGCGCGTAATCGGCCACGGGCTGTTCGTACACCGCGTCGCGGAACACGTCCAGGGCATACGGTCCCGTTTCCGGATCGCGCGTGCCGAAAAGCAGTTCTTCAAACGGCCGCATTTGATCCGCTAGCGCGGGGGGCAACTCCGGGAACGGCAACCCTTCGGTCGCGAACAGCGCGCGCGCCTTTTGAAGACCCGGTGAAATGTATCGTTGCGTCATGGTGTTCTGCTCTTTGGAAGATATCTCACAGAAGGGTTGGCGTGGATTTGCTGGGAATCGTTTAGGGATGGGTTTCGTGCGGAGCACGAGACGATTTTTTCATAGCCAATTTCTCTCGATCTGAGCCTTATCAATGATTCTCAAAATTTACGAGCAGCGATTTTTTTATCGCGCGCCACATAACTGTTGGTGGGATCGTTCAGTCTATTACCCACTTCTTTGCTGCCCCATTGATCGGGGTTGATAAAACGGCCTGCTTCAAAACGGCCAGCTTTTTCGAGAGCGTCGATATGTTCCTGTATCCCGATCAGGCGTTTTTTGGTGGCGTCAATCTCGTTTTGAGTCATCAAACCGTTCAAACTCGCCTGAAGTTTCTCTGGCGTTAGTTCTCTAAACGCTCTGGCCATATCGGTATCGATGACAGGCGGCAGCCTGAGACCTCTCAATACTCCTTTTAACCAACCCTTCCCTAGAGCGATTTGATTGGGATGGGTGATCTTGTCGCCGAATGACGCATCGTTGTCGATGCCAATCACCTGCTTACCGCTACCATCGGGATGAGCCTCGATTAGATAGTTGCCGGGATGACGATCCACTTGGGCTGTCAAACCGTCGAGCCATTGGAGTTTCGTCAGTTCGCGGCGCACTGCTGGATCGTCAAATAGCGCTGGAGGCGAATCGCGGCCCGCTAGGCCATTCGCTTTCGCCATTACCGTGCCCACTGCATTGTTGCCATTTGTGCCGAATCCGGTACGGGGAATAACTTTGAAGCCTAGCGAATCGTTAAGGATAGAGGAGGCGATATTACGCCCACCCAGTTGCGGGTCAAACGAATCGATTCCGCTATATGCGGCGGCATTACCTATTTTGAGGGCGATTTGCCGACTCAAATCAGGCGACTTCTCAGGTTTGAAAATACCGGTGAACAATGAACCGTCTGAAACTTTATAAACACCTTGGTAAACTTTATTGATTTCGCCCTTGCCAAATTCCACCATATTTCCTTGTAAATTTTCGGCCTTGAAATCTCTGATGATGGTTTTATCGTTAACCGATATATTCAATCGCTGGTACTCCGCTCGGAGCGATTTCGCCTTATCTAAAGTGAAGCCAGCGTAGAGCTTTATCTCGCTATCGGTGAATCCTTCTTTTTTAAACTCCGCTATGTCTTCCAGTTTTCCGCCAGCCCGACGAAAGTTCACCATCTGATCGGCGCTGAATCCTTCTTTTTTAAACTCCGCCATGTCTTCCGGTTTTCCGCCGGCTTGGCGGAAACTCACCATCTGATCGATGTTGAATCCTTCTTGTTTGAACGCTGCTATGTCTTCCGCTTTTCCACCAGTTTGGCGAAAGCCGACCATCTGATCGATGCTGAATCCAGCGTCTTTAAACGTGGGAATCTCTTCCGGCGTCCCGCCGGCGCGGCGAAAGCTGGTTAGCTGATCGGCGTTCATGCCGAAACGCACTTGATCGGAAAGGTCGCGCAGGTTTTCAAGCTGTGTCAAGCGAGCGCCGAGGGGCTGGCGTTCGCTGGGGGTTTTGGCTCGCACCTGTTCCCATTCAAGCTGCTGCAAGGCCGAGCGAATGTTTTCATGCGCGCTTTTCAGCGTTTGAGGGTCCGACTCGGCGGCGTACTGCTTGAACCGTTTCTCTAGAAGCGCGTTGTAATCTACTCCCCGGCTGGTAGCCGATTTGGCGCTGCCGGGAAGCGCGTCCAAGCGGCGGCAGAGTTTGGCGAAATCGACGCCGTAGGTGTCGTCGGGCTTCATTGCGTCCATTAGCTTGCCGAACGCCTTATCGAAGTTTTGGACGCCGCGCGCGATGCCCGCCTCCGCGCGCTGTTCGGAATTGCTGCGAACGTAGGTAACCGCTCGGTCCAACAGATTCTTGGCTTTGTTGGCGAACCCGGATTCCGAGGGTTGAGCGCGCGGCCCTTGCGCCTGACCCATCTGAACCGCGCGCCCTCCAAGCTGCCCCGGCGCTCGCGCGTTGTCGAATGGCTGGGTAATGAGCCTATTGATTACGGTGGAGTCGGTTATCTTGTATACACATCTCCGAGCCCACGAGACCGTACTAGATCTCGTATGCCGTCTTCTGCTTGAAAAAAAATAATACAGAAAGTTCTGAGGGCACGTGGCCGG
>DPWB01000033.1:5676-7948 GCA_003527885.1 Candidatus Competibacteraceae bacterium | reverse complement strand
GACGGGGCTCGAACCCGCGACCCCCGGCGTGACAGGCCGGTATTCTAACCAACTGAACTACCGCTCCGGATGAACCAGTCCTGGTGGGTGCTGAGGGGCTTGAACCCCCGACCCTCGCCTTGTAAGGGCGATGCTCTCCCAGCTGAGCTAAGCACCCTCGAAAGAATTGATTATTTTATTCCATCACGGAGCGTTTTTCCAGCTTTGAAGACGGGAGCCTTACTGGCCTTGATGTTCATCGGCTCGCCGGTTTTGGGGTTGTGTCCCGTCCGAGCCGGCCGCTCCCTGACTGAAAAAGTGCCGAACCCGGTCAGGACCACGGAGCCTCCACCTTGGAGCGACTTGCCGATAGCGGAGAGCACGGCGTCCACGGCCTTGCCCGCCGAGACTTTGGATAGATCGGTCGCCTGGGCGACGGCATCGATCAGTTCAGTCTTGTTCATGAGCCCCTTCCTTAAAAAGTGTTTGTGCGTTGTTGGGCTTGGACGCCGCCGAGCATGGCGCGCGCCGATCCCGCCCTGGAGGTAGGATATTAGTTTTCCCAAATAACTCCTGCTCAAATACCACAGACCTGCCGAAAGACCGCTGGCCTACTCGCGGCCCACCCGGCGGAGACGGGTTGAGCCGCACTGCTCTATCAGGGAACAAAAAGCCGTGTCCTTATAGCAGGGCCCTGAAAGTAGTGTCAATCGGCCGCGCTCATCGCGGTCAGTGCGCGCGAACCCCTTCCAGACCACCGCCGCCCTTGCCGGTGGTCTCGGCGACGGCCACCACCGCCTCGGCTGGCGCGGGATCGGGCGATTTGGGTGCGGGCCTCACCTGCAAGGCCACCTCCAAAACCTGGTCGATCCAACGCACGGGCCGCACGTCGAGCTTGGACAGAATATTGTCTGGGATCTCGATGAGATCCTTGCGGTTTTCTTCGGGAATCACCACGGTGGCAATGCCGCTTCGATGCGCCGCCAACAGCTTTTCCTTGAGCCCGCCGATCGGCAAGACTTCCCCCCGTAGGGTAATCTCGCCGGTCATCGCCACCCCGGCCCGCACCGGAATGCGCGTCAATGTGGACACCAGCGCGGTGCACATGCCGACCCCGGCGCTGGGGCCGTCCTTGGGCGTGGCTCCCTCGGGAACGTGAATGTGGATATCGGCTTTTTGATGAAAGTCCGGATCGATGCCGAGCCGCTCGGCGCGGCTGCGCACCACGGTCAGCGCCGCCTGGATGGATTCGCGCATCACCTCGCCCAAATGGCCGGTGTGGATCAATTTGCCTTTACCCGGCACCAGCGCCGCCTCGATGCGCAGCAGCTCGCCCCCGATCTCGGTCCAGGCCAAGCCGTTGACCTGGCCGACTTGATCCTGTTCCTCGGCCAAACCGTAGCGGAAGCGACGCACCCCCAGATACTTGTTCAACATCTCGGGCGCGACGATTGTTTTTCCTTCGACCGGCTGCAAGGTCACCTCCTTGACCACCTTGCGGCAAATCTTGGCGATCTCCCGCTCCAGGTTACGCACCCCGGATTCGCGGGTGTAAAAGCGGATGATGTCGCGGATAGCCCCCTCACCGATCTCCAGCTCACCCTTCTTCAAGCCGTTGTTGGCGATCTGCTTGGGGGTTAGATAACGGAGCGCGATATTGAGCTTCTCATCTTCGGTATAGCCAGGAATCCGAATCACTTCCATCCGGTCCAGCAAGGGCGGCGGAATGTTGAGCGAGTTGGCGGTCGCCACGAACATGATATCCGACAAGTCGAAATCCACTTCCAGGTAGTGGTCGTTGAAGGTGTTGTTCTGTTCGGGATCCAGCACTTCCAGCAGCGCCGAGGAGGGATCGCCGCGAAAATCCATCGACATCTTGTCGATTTCGTCGAACAGAAACAGCGGGTTGCGCACTCCGGCCTTGGCCAGATTCTGAATGACCTTGCCGGGCAGCGAGCCGATATAGGTCCGGCGGTGACCGCGAATTTCCGCCTCGTCGCGCACCCCGCCCAAGGACATCCGCACGAATTTGCGGTTGGTGGCGCGAGCGATGGACCGTCCCAGCGAAGTTTTGCCCACACCCGGCGGCCCGACCAGACACAAAATCGGTCCCTTGAGCTTGCGCGCCCGCTGCTGGACAGCCAGATATTCGAGGATGCGTTCTTTGACCTTTTCCAGACCGTAATGGTCGGCTTCCAACACCGTCTCGGCCACCGCCAGGTCTTGATGGATCTTGGTGCGTTTTTTCCAAGGGACGTTGACCAACCAATCGATGTAATTGCGCACCACGGTG
>DPWB01000033.1:3716-5426 GCA_003527885.1 Candidatus Competibacteraceae bacterium | reverse complement strand
GGCGACATCATTTTCAGCTTGTTCAACTCGGATTGGGCCTTGGTCTTGGCCACCTTCGGCATCCCGGCCTTTTCGATGCGCTGACCCAAATCTTCGATTTCGTTGGGAGCGTCCTCCAGATCGCCCAGCTCCTTCTGGATCGCCTTCATCTGCTCGTTCAGGTAATACTCCCGCTGGCTCTTCTCCATTTGCTGCTTGACCCGGCCGCGGATGCGCTTCTCAACTTGGAGAATGTCGATCTCGCCTTCCACCAAGGCCAGCAATTGCTCGAGGCGCAAACGCAAGCTCTGGATTTCCAGTATTTTCTGCTTGTCGTCGAGCTTGAGAGTCATGTGGGCCGCGATGGTGTCGGCCAGCCGGCCAGGGTCTTCGATGCCGGAAACCGAGGACAGCACCTCGCCTGGGATTTTCTTGTTGAGCTTGACGAACTGGTCGAAGGCGGTCAACAGCGAGCGCATCAGCGCCTGGATTTCCTGCGAGGCATCGTCCTCCACCAGGGAGTCCAGCAACGACACTTCGGCGATGAAGCAGGACTGCGTTTCGGTGAAATGGTGGATGCTGACCCGCTGGCTGCCCTCCACCAGCACCTTGACCGTGCCATCGGGCAAGCGGAGCAGCTGCAAAACGCTCGACAGCGTGCCGACCGCGTACAGGTCGCCGCTGCCGGGCTCGTCCACTTCGGCGCTTCTCTGGGCGATCAGCACGATGCGCTTGTCGCTCTGCATCGCCAGATCGAGCGCGTGGATGGACTTTTCCCGACCGACGAACAGCGGAATCACCATGTGCGGATAAACCACCACGTCGCGGAGCGGTAAAACCGGCATCCGCGCATGATCGGGCAAACTGTCGGGCTTGGCTTCGTGCTGCTTCATGGGGGTGGGTTCTCCACATTAAACCGGGCGGCGGCGAGCCGGCGGCCCGGCGGAGCGCCAACGCGCTGGCGCTCTATCCGGCCAGATAAAGCTCGGGGGGTAGGAACTGGCCGGAGCCGGTCTGGCATTCAGCCGGCCCGGGCCAGCGTCAGTCATGGGACGCGGCGCGCCGCTCGGTCTTTTCGTAGATGAAATACGGTTTGGCGCGACCTTCGACCACCGAATCGTCGACCACCACCTTGCTGATATTCTGCATGCCCGGCAGATCGTACATCGTATCCAGCAGGATGTGCTCCAGGATGGTCCGCAACCCGCGCGCACCGGTTTTGCGATCCATGGCCCGCCGCGCGATCGCCCGCAACGCATCGTCTCGAAGTTCGAGTTCGCTGCCTTCCATTTCAAACAATTTGTTGAATTGCTTGGCGATGGCGTTCTTGGGCTCGGTCAGGATGCGGACCAGCGCATTTTCGTCGAGCTCGGTCAGGGTCGCGACCACCGGCAAGCGGCCGACGAATTCCGGAATCAGCCCGTACTTGATCAGGTCTTCAGGCTCGACTTCCATCAGCACTTCACCGACCGATTTGCCGCCATCTTTGCTTTTGACATCCGCCGAAAAGCCGATGCCGCCCTTGTCGGAACGGCTGCGAATGACCTTGTCCAGGCCGGCGAAGGCGCCGCCGCAGATGAACAAAATGTTGGTGGTATCCACTTGCAGGAATTCCTGCTGGGGGTGCTTGCGCCCGCCTTGGGGCGGCACCGACGCGACGGTGCCTTCAATGAGCTTCAGCAAAGCCTGCTGCACGCCCTCGCCCGACACGTCGCGGGTGATCGAGGGGTT
>DPWB01000033.1:0-3440 GCA_003527885.1 Candidatus Competibacteraceae bacterium | reverse complement strand
ATCTCGTCGATGTAGACGATGCCGGTTTGCGCCTTTTCGACATCGTAATCGCACTTTTGCAACAATTTCTGGATGATGTTTTCCACATCCTCACCGACGTAGCCGGCTTCGGTCAAGGTGGTGGCGTCGGCGATGGTGAAGGGCACGTTCAACAGGCGGGCCAGCGTTTCCGCCAGCAGCGTTTTGCCCGATCCGGTCGGCCCGATCAGCAGGATATTGCTCTTGGCGACCTCGACTTCGGGGTTCTTGGCGCGGCTGCCGCGTTGCAATTCCAGGCGCTTGAAATGGTTGTAGACCGCCACGGACAGGACTTTTTTGGCCCGCTCCTGGCCGATGACGTATTCGTTGAGGGTTCGGTTGATGTCTTGCGGCTTGGGCAGCTTGTTGGTGGTGGCGGGCGCGGCTTCTTCCATCTCCTCGCGGATGATGTCGTTGCACAGCTCGACGCACTCGTCGCAGATAAACACGTTGGGGCCGGCGATCAGCTTGCGCACCTCGTGCTGGCTCTTACCGCAAAAGGAGCAATACAACAGCTTGTCGTCGTCGCTCCGGTCACCTCGATCTCTGCTCATATACCTTTCTTCCTCATCATCGCGCGGACATTCGAAACAACCGGGACGGCGTTTTTTCCCCGCAGGCCGCCCAACCGACAGCGCCCGGCCAGAACCACCGGAGCGCCCTACGCAGCGAGCGCGGGGTCAATGGACCGATCTCACGACCCGGCCGCTCCTGGGCCACGCCCTCGCAGCCCTTCTCCGGCACCGCGAAACCGGCGGAATTCCCGTACCCGCCGCTCAAGCCGCCGGAATACGCTGGTTCAACACGGCGTCGATCAGGCCGTACTCGACCGCCTCGGCCCCGCCCATGAAATTGTCGCGGTCGGTATCGACCGCGATCTTTTCGACCGGTTGGCCGGTGTGCCGGGCCAAAATACGGTTCAAGCGATCCCGCACCAGGAGAATTTCGCGGGCGTGGATATCGATATCGCTGGCCTGCCCCTGAAATCCGCCCAAGGGCTGGTGGATCATGATGCGGGAATGCGGCAGACAAAAGCGCTTGCCGGCGGCGCCGCCCGCCAGCAGCAGCGCGCCCATGCTGGCGGCCTGGCCCACGCACATGGTGCTGACGTTGGGCTTGATGAACTGCATGGTGTCGTAGATGGCCAAGCCCGCGGTAACCGCGCCGCCGGGCGAGTTGATGTAGAAGTGGATGTCCTTATCGGGATTCTCCGCCTCCAAAAACAACAGTTGCGCCACCACCAGGTTCGCCACGTAATCCTCGACCGGACCCACCAGAAACACTACCCGCTCTTTCAGCAGGCGCGAATAAATATCGTAGGCCCGCTCGCCCCGCGCGGTTTGCTCGATCACCATCGGAACGAGGTTCAGGGCGCGGATGGCGCCGGAAGAGCCGTGCTCGCTCATTCGGATAACTCCTGGGGCAAAGATTCCACCGACGGTTTTGGCTCGGGCTTCATGATCTCGGAGAACGTGCTGGCCTTCTCGGCGACCTGGGCCCGCTCCAGCAACCAGTCCACGATTTGGTCCTCCAACACCAACGCCCGCACGTTGTCGAGCGCGCGCGGCGTTTGCTCGTACCAGCGCAGCACCTCGGCCGGGTCCTGATAGGTGGACGCCATATTCTCCAGATAATTCCGCACCCGCTGGTTGTCGACCTTGATTTCCTGGGTTTCCGCCAAGCGGGCGACCAACAGGCCCAACGCGACCCGCCGGCGGGCTTCCGGTTCGAACAACTGCGCCTTGAGCTGCTGGGTTTTCTCGTCCTTGCGGTCAGCGGGGAAATACAATTGCCGGGCCAACTGCTCGATTTCATTTTCTAGCAGCACCTTGGGTACCGGAATGGGGTTGGCGTCCAACAACCCTTGCATGACTTGGCGCTTGACCGCCGCCTTGATGCCTTCGCGCAATTCGCGCTCCATGTTTTCGCGCAGCGACTGCCGCAGGCCGGTCAGGCCGTTTTCCTTGACATCGAAGCTTTCGGCGAAGGCATCGTCCACTTCGGGCAGGCAGGCTTCTTCGACCGCTTGGACCTCGACTCGGAAATGGGCGGTTTTTCCCGCAATGTCCTTGGCTTGGTAAGCCTCTGGAAAAGTGAGATCGAACTCGGTCCGGGCGTTCGCGCTCAACCCGACCAACCGATCCTCGAACTCTTTGAGCATCGCGCCC
Source organism: Candidatus Competibacteraceae bacterium (assembly GCA_003527885.1). Classification (GTDB taxonomy): domain Bacteria; phylum Pseudomonadota; class Gammaproteobacteria; order Competibacterales; family Competibacteraceae; genus Competibacter_A. The sequence continues at coordinate 1,254 of DPWB01000033.1, read as the reverse complement.
TTACCCAATACCACGTCGACGTTATCGCCCTTGCCGCCCGCGAAGCTCTGGCCGTCGATGGCGCCTTCGAAGTCGATGCGGACCCGGTCGCCTTCGGCGGCCGGGCGCTCCACCGCATTCCAGACCGCCCGCTGCTGGCGCAAGGTCTGAAGCATGGCGTCCACGTCCTGCTCGCCGACTTCCGCGCTCGGCCGTTCGACGCGGATGCTCTCGAAACCGGTCGGATCGAATTCGGGCAGCACCTCAAAAGTGGCGGAGTACTCCAGATCTTGCCCGTCTTCCAGCGCCTTCGGCTCGATTTTCGGACCGCCCAGCGGATTGAGTTTTTCTGCGGTCAAGGCTTCGCGCAAGCTGTTTTCCATCAGTTCGCCGACCGCTTCGTAGCGCACTTGGTCACCGTAGAGCCGGTTGACCAGCTTGAGCGGGGCCTTGCCCGGACGAAAACCGTCCACCTTGACCCGCCGGGACAGGGACTGGAGCCGATCCTGAATTTCCTTGACGAGCCTTTCCGCCGGGACCTGCACGGTTACCCGGCGCTCCAACTCGCTCAGCGTTTCAACTGAAACCTGCATCGATACACCTCAAACCTGTTGATCGTTGTTGGTCGGCAACCCAGTCGTGGCGGCACGCTCCCACCGGGAGCGCGGATCGGGCAATAGCAGCCCCGGATGCGCGGCGCGGATGGTGCGAAAGGAGAGACTCGAACTCTCACGGGTTACCCCACTGGAACCTAAATCCAGCGCGTCTACCAGTTCCGCCACTCTCGCAATCAGACGCGGTTCACCGGAAAAAACCCTAAAAAAACCCAATGCGGCGGCACCGCTACCGAGGACGAGTATACAGGACAACCCTCCCCCTCGAAATAGAAACCGGGCGACAATAAGACCCTTAACGGCTGAAGAAAAAGGACATGGAAGAGGCTAGAGATTCGAATGTTGAAGATGGTGGGCCGTGTAGGACTCGAACCTACAACCAATTGATTAAGAGTCAACTGCTCTACCAATTGAGCTAACGGCCCAAAAAAGTCTGAAAGCTTAAAACGACCGGGCGAAAAGCCAGCGTATTTGGGGTGGACGATGGGACTCGAACCCACGACGACCGGATCCACAATCCGGGGCTCTACCAACTGAGCTACGTCCACCATCGAAACCACGGTCGGCCGGGGTCTGGCGCGCCCGGCAGGACTCGAACGTGCTAGCCTCAGCTTAGAAGGCTGATGCTCTATCCGCATGAGCTACGGGCGCGGTGCCGCCA
>DPWB01000082.1:1068-5640 GCA_003527885.1 Candidatus Competibacteraceae bacterium | reverse complement strand
TGTGTATAAGAGACAGATGCTGACGCCGGCGAAATTGTGGCGTTCCACATAGGCGAGCAACTGCCCGATTACGCGCGTCCGCGCCGGCTGGTCGGCCAGCACCCGCCCCAGTTTTGCCCCTTCCCAGTCGTGACCGTTCCAGTTGTTGACCAGCGGGACGATCGACAAATCGGGATGGCGGGTGCGGATGTAGCTCGTGGCCTGCGACTGACGGACGGGATCGTCTTCTCGCAACGAGCCATCCTCGGCCGCAAGGTGCAGCCACTCGGCGATCACCATATCCAGGCTGCCGAGATTCTGCTTGAGCGAAGTCATGCTCGAATCGTCCCAGTTCACGAAAAAGCCGATGGCGAGTTGCGGTTTGTCCGCGATGGGACCCGCTTTGTGAATCTGGGTCGCCAGCAGTTGTCGCAAATCGCGCTCGCGCTCGCGAGCCAGTTTCAGCTTGGTTTTATGCAGGGCGCGTTCGCGGCGGGTGAGCGCGCGCTCGGGAGCTAGCGCGGGCAGGGCGGGAACGGCGTGGGCCCCTAGCGGCAAAAAACTGGCGCCCGGCAGGTTGAGCGCGGGCAGCACCGGACTGGCCAGGATGCTGGCCAAGAGTCCCCCCAACAGCACCGTCAGGCCGAGTGCGGCCAGCATCATCCCCGCGCGCAGGCGTGGCCAGCGCTTGCGCGCGGGATCGAAGAAGACTGGCTTGACCATGACAGCGCCGCTTTCCGCTGGCGCTAACGGCGCATCGGAACCGGCCGGATCTTCCGGTTTGAGCAAAGGCTGGGACATGGCGATAGATTGCGGTCGAAGGCCGTCCGTCAGGTTGCGGTCGCTGTTGGAGCGCTGCGATGCATCACGGCGCGGTCGCCCGAGATCGCGGTCCCGCGCTTTGAACCACCGTCAGCGACCAGGGTGGCAACCGCACGCTCACCGCAGCGCGGTCGGACAGGCGGGTGTGCTCGGGCGGCCGACTGCGCGCCGGTCGCCCGCGCGCGCCGTTCGCTTGCCAGCGGTATTGTTCGGCGGAAAACTGATAAAGATCGGCGGGACCGAGCAAAGGCACGACGGTATCGGAGGCGGGCCCCACGAAATGCAACGCGATAGTCCAGTCTCGTTGCGGGTCCTTGTTGACCGCCAAAATTGCCCATCGTCGATCGGGACGCCTTACAGCATAAACGCCCAACGGCGATGAGTCATCTGAAATAGCGTTATCCAGTGTGGCCGGATAGACCTCGTGGGCCTGGGTCGGGTCCCCTACCCATTGTCGGTTCAGTAAGGTTGCGGCGTGGTAAGTTGCGGTGCGCGCCAAAATTCGGCGGCGCTCGTCCGCTAAAAACAAAGTGTTGTTACCCCAGGTGTTACAGTCCGGTCCCCGATAAATCGGGCTGGGTTCGTAGCCGTACAAATAGGCGGTCGCGCCGCCGAGGGTCAGGAAGGTTCCCACGGCATCGGCGTTGAACAAGGCGCCGGTCAGATCAACTTCCGCTTGGGCAGAGAACGCGGAATAGCCGTATTCGGTGATATAGAGCGGGATGTCGCGCGCCAACCCCTGGCGGTAAAGCTCCGCCAGGCCTGAGGCCAGCAGCGCTGCCGCCTGTTGTAATTGAGCGGCGGGCGGCTCGCAAACATCATCGAAGGGATACCACTCGAAGGACAGAAAGCCCAGGGCCGCTTTACGGTTCCTTTCGTCGAGATAGGCCAGAAAGCGCGCGAGCCAAGGGCGATCGGGCGCGATTGCGGTTCCCGACCACGCCATCATCGGTTGATCCCAAAGCGATTGGAACGAAGGACCGCCCAGGGTGATGGTGGAATCTATGGCGCGCAGCGCGTCCGCCGTTTGCAGGTAGAGCGCGCCGTAGTCCTCCGGCGCAACGTACTGACCGTCAGGCTCCTCGCCGATCTCGATGCCGCGCAGGGGATAGCCGCGTCGCCGCAGATAGCGCAGCAGGGCAGCGGCGTTGTCCGGCGTGTCGTAGAGCGCGCCTACTGCCATCAGCACCGGCAAACCGCGAGTCAGGCCACTGGCGAACAACCGGTCGATGCCGGGCTGTTCCACCCCGTTATCCAGATCGCTGGCGCGGTGCCAGGGATCGGTGGAGGAGACGAAAAACCGGGTCTGGGTTTTGCGGGTCTTACCGTGGCGCACCGCGTCGCGGAGTCGGCCGGCGGCATCCAGCGTTCCGAGATAAATTTCCCGCACCGCGTAGCCGAGCGCATCGCGCGGGTCTTTGGCGCTCGGCGGCGCGGTGTGGGAGGCATCTTCCAACAAAACTCGCAGGAAACGCACGGCGATTGGGGACTGGCTCAAGCGCAGCGTGACATTACCGCCGTGGCCCTGCGCTACCGCGCCTTCGGGAAAGGGTTGCCAGCGACCGTCGGGATACTCGTCCGGATCTTGCGGGTCTTCGCCGTCCCAGTACTGCACCGCATAGCGCACCGCATAAGGGTTGCCCCAAATGATGCGAATACCGTTTACCGGCGTGCGACTTCCCAAGTCGGCAATCAACCATTGGGGGTGGCGGCGGTTGTCTTCGCCGGTGTAACGGCGATCCAGGTAAGGATTGCTTTTCCAAAAGCTGGCGGAATCGCCATCGGCGAGCCGGGAGTAACCGTCGTTTTCCGCCTGATCGACGGAGTTGCCACGGCGCGGCAAACGATAGCCGTAGGAGGTCGGGATCGGGGCGCTCGGCCGGTCGTCGGAGGTCCAGTAGCCTCGGGCGTGCGGACGGTCGCTCCAGCGCCCGCGCGGATTCCAGTGCCAAGCCTCGATCGCCAGTTCGGTGCGCAGCCGGTAGCTGAGCGCTCCCAACCCCGCCGAGCGCATCGCGCGCAGGGTTTCCGGCTGGTAGATGGCCGCGCTGTCGCTGCGCGAGTGGCCGTCCACCCCAGCGCCCAGCGCGACGGCGGGAATGAACGTGTTGGTGGGACCGGCGCGAAGGTCGACGGTAACGTCGACAGCAGGCGCCGCATGGCTTGGCGCAAGGCTGGCGGATAAAGCGGCAATAGCGAGCGCGGATGCGGTACGAAATAAAAAAAGTCTCATGATTAAAATTCTTATAATGGTTGCGAGGCACGCATTTCCAAGGTGATGCTGCGAAAAACCGTCAACCCTCACCCAACACCCGCTTGCGTAACAGCCGCTCGTCGATGGGGATAAGGATCGAGATCATCAGTAAAAACAGGCCGCAGGCCGCCGCCAAATGTTGGTTTAGCTCGCCGGTCAGCAGCAGGAAACGGACCCCTTCCGCCAGATGGTGCAAGGGGTTCAGGGTCAACCAAAGCCGAATCCAGGGCGAGTCGCCTTCCAGGGGAAAGTAGGTGCTGCTGGCGAAACCGAGCGGCATGATCACCAGAAAGAACGGGATGTTCATGTGATCGATGCTGGGTACCAGCGCCGTGAACAAGAGCCCCAACGAAGCGAAGGCCAGCGCGGCGAGAAACAGCAACGGCAGCACCAGCAGCGCGCTGAACCAGTGCAGGTGCAGCCAGCCGGTCAGCGAGAAGCCCGCCAGCACCAGAATCACGATCAGGGCATAGAAAGTACCCAGGGTGGCGGCCCACAGCGCCTCGCCCCAAACCACATGCTCCAGCCGCACCTGGGTGATGAGTTGCCCTTCCCAGGTTTTCTGGTAATGCATTCGGATGTAGGCCGCGAACAACGCTTGAAAGAAGGCGGTCATGAACGCGGTGTAGGCCAACATGCCGGGCGCCAGGTAGGCCAGATAGGGTACGGGCCGCCCGCGCCAGGCGAATTCGGGAATGAAACCGCCCAACCCCACCCCGAACGCCAGCAGCAGGATGATGGGTTCGAACAACGGCGGCAGCGCGGCGGTATACCAGTTACGGCGGTACACGGTCAGGTGTCGGCCCAAAACGGCGCGACTCTGCCACTGGAAAGCGGCGCGGTAATGGAGCGTCATGGTTTCTCGGCCAGTTTCAGGAACAGATCGTCCAGCGTGGGCGGGCGGACCTCGAAGCGCAGTTCGCCGAAGCGGGCGCTGAACTGCGCGAGGGCCGGTCCATCCAGCGCCAGATGCAAGCTGGAAAGTACCCGGCTGGGTTCCGACAAACCGGCTTGGCGGGCCCACTCACGGACCGCCGGGGCGGCCGGATCGCGGGCGTCCAACACCAGCATGTGCTCGCCGACCAAATCCCCCAGCACGGTCGGCGATTGGCCGGCGGCCACCGTCCGGCCTTCGCGCAACACCAGCAGCTCGTCGGACAGCCGCTCGGCTTCCTCCATGTAATGGGTGGTCAGAACGATGCCCAAGCCGCAACGCCGCAGGGTGTCGATCAATTCCCAGACTTCCAGCCGGGCTTGCGGGTCCAACCCCGTGGTCGGCTCGTCGAGAAACAGCAACCGCGGTTGGTGGACCAGCGCGCGGGCGAGCATGAGCCGACGTCGGTAGCCGCCGGAGAGGATTTCGGGTTTGTCGTTGGCGTAGCGGTCCAGCCCGAAGCGTTCGAGTAGCTCGCCGATCCGTCCCTTCAGCGCGGTCGGTCGGAGCCGGAAATAACGGCTGACCTGCTCCAGGTTGCCGCGCACCGTGAAATCGTTGTCGAAGGTGTCGTCCTGGGTGC
>DPWB01000082.1:0-831 GCA_003527885.1 Candidatus Competibacteraceae bacterium | reverse complement strand
GTCGGGTTGAAGAAAGCCGTAGCACATCCGCAAGGTGGTGGTCTTGCCGGCCCCGTTGGCGCCCAGCAGGCCCAGCACCTGACCGGCCCGGCAACTCAAGCCCACGCCATCGACGACGCGGCGGCCGGCGAACTGTTTGACGAGACCGGTCGCCAGCAGGACCGGTTCTTCCCGCGCTATTCGTTCAGAGGCGTTCATCGTTGAGGGCGTCGTCCATCGTGTCGGGTTGCTCTCGGGTTTCAGCAGGGACTGAAACAGTTGAAATAAAGTTCCAGAATCGAGAAATCAGGCTGAAATTTCGCGGGCGTAGCTTGGCGTTCATTAACGGCAAACGCCGAACCTTCTTACCGTTTTACAGGATTTTGGTTGCAAAACGAGGACGGCCGTTTGCTGGATTCACTACCCGGTGACGATCGGTCGCCGCCGGAGCAGGAGGACGCCATGAACGCACTAACACCCGAGCGGCTTCGCCGGGAAAACTCGGTTTTCGCCGGCACCGGCGGCGTGAGTCAGGGCAACCGATCCAGCGGTTTTTTGCCGGCCTTTTACGATGCCGAAAGTGGATCGGTGGAAGTCGCCCGCTTCAGCGACGGCGCGCCGGCTCCCATGCATTTGCTGGATGGCTTGCCCGAGGGGTGGGTCCGGCGCCAGCATCCTTCGGGGCGGGTCGTCGCCGTCAAGGATTCGGTGGTCGCGGGATTCCTGCGCCGAGGCCGCTTCTACACCCGCGAACAGGCCGCCCGCGCCATGAAGTCGCTGGCGGCTCACCGCTCCAGCAACGCTGCTTGCCCGTTGAATGGCCCCGGTTTGGATTGATCGAACGATCTAGCG
>DPWB01000240.1:3462-12265 GCA_003527885.1 Candidatus Competibacteraceae bacterium | reverse complement strand
TCGCGCTCGGTCTGTGCTCTTGTTTTTTTTTTTCTTTTTTTTCAAGCAGAAGGCGGCATACGAGAGCTAGGACGGTCTCGTGGGCTGTGAGATGTGTATAAGAGACAGCCTCCGAGCTATTCTGCTCATCCACCGACGCAGTCGCCGACGCCAAAAACCGAAATACGCCCTTTTTAACGCAAGCATTTCGATGGATCACGATCAGGGCTAGCTACTACAGCGCCGGGCGCTAGAGCTTCAAGCGTTTGAAGATACTTTCTGGAATGTGACGTATCACTAGCATAATCCACCGCCAGAATCCNGGCAGATAAACCACATCGCGGCGGCGCTCGACAGCGGCGACGATGCCTCGGGCGATCCGGTCGGGCTGCGCCCACAGTAGCCCTTTCTTTTCGAACGCGGCGGTCATCGGCGTATCCACGAAACCGGGCTTAACGGTGATTACCTGCACGCCCTTGCCGCTCAACCGGTTGCGCAACCCTTGCAGGAACAGCCCGACCATCCCCTTGGCCGCGCCGTAGATGTAATTGCTCTGCCGGCCCCGGTCGCCGGCGACGGAACCGATCACCACCAGCGCACCGCCCCCGCGCGCCTCGAAGGCGTTTCCCAACAACGTGGCAAGACTGATCGCGCTGAGCGCGTTGCTATGGATCGCCGCCAAGGTCCGTTCCACCGACTGCTGGCAGGCGGCTTGATCGGGCAAGGTCCCATGCGCGATCAGCGCGATGTCGATGCCGCCCAAGGCGTGCGTGGCCCGCTCCACCAGCGCCGGATGCTGATCCAGCAAATCGAGATCGAGACTTTCGGAATGGACCGGCTGGCCGCTGCGGATTTCAAGGTCGCGGGCGATGGCGGCCAACTTTTCAGCATTGCGCCCGACCAGATAAAACCTAGCGCCAGCAGCGGCGAAACGGCGGGCGGTCGCCTCGGCGATGGCGGAAGTCGCGCCGATGATCAAGATGTTGCGCATATAAAGTTCTCAGTCGGCCATGACCCGTCGCCAGAAACTGGAGGAAAAACGCGGGTCGATGAAATCCGTGAAGGTGGCCCAATTCGGGAAATAGTGGCGGAAGTGGTCGCCGCTCATCCGGGCATCCTTGGCGGGATAAACCGCGCCGCCGGCCTGCCGGGTCACTTCATCCAGCCGATCCAGCAAAGCGAGCGTCTTCTGGCCCAGATTGGGAAAATCCAGCGCCAACGTCACGCCGGGCCGGGGAAAGGACAACAAGCCGCCCGAAGTGCGTTCGCCAAAGCGCTTCAGCACCGCCAGCATCGAACCTTGGCCGCTGGCGGCGATGCGAGCCAGGATTTCCCGCAAAGCTTCCAGGGCCGATCCGGGCGGAATGACGCACTGGTATTGGAAAAACCCCCGTTTGCCGTACAGCCGGTTCCATTCCAGCAGATGGTCCAGCGGGTAGAAAAACGCCCGGTAAGGAAGCAACGTCCTCGCCGGGCGCGGCAGGTGATAGTAGAGCTGGTTGAAACCGCGCACGCTCCAGGTATTCACCAGCGAGACCGGCGGCGCGAACGGCACGCTCAGCGACCGTCGCGGCGTGACCGGAACCGCGACCCCCGGCGGTGCGTGCTGCCCCGCCAGGTACAGCCCCCGCCCCAACCCTTTACCCGTTGCGGCGCAATCGATCCAGGATACGGTATACGGATAACGCGCCTCGTACTCGTCGTTCAGGGTAAAAAACTCCTCCAGACTGGCGAAGCGCCGGCTCTCGGCCACGATCCAGGGGTTGGCGATGCGCTGCAACCGGATTTCGACCCACGCGATCAACCCGGTCAGGCCCAAGCCGCCGACCGTGGCCCGAAACCAGTCCGCATTCGTGTCAGGTCCGCACGTCAGGCGCGATCCGTCCGAACGCAGCAGTTCGAAAGCCTGCAGCTGCTCGCCGAAGCTGCCGGCGAGGTGGTGGTTCTTGCCGTGCACATCATTGGCGACGGCCCCGCCCAAGGTGACGAACTGCGTGCCGGGCGTGACCGCCAAAAACCAGCCTTGCGGGACGACCAGCGCCAAAATCTCCGCCAGCAGCACGCCGGCTTCCGCCCGCAAAACACCCGTGGCCGGATCGAAGGCGATGAAGCGATCCAGCCCCCGCGCCAACAGCAGCGTACCGCCGTCGTTCAGGCAGACATCGCCGTAACTGCGGCCGTTGCCGAACGCGAGCACCCGCTCCGCGCGCGAGGCGAAAGGATCGGCTCCCGGCGTCAAGACCCACCGGTTTTGCCGGGCGGGCGGATAACGCCCCCAAGAGCCGAGCGACGCTTGACCGGTCACAGCGCGCTCCACAGGACAAGCGCCCCGATCAAGACCAACCCTTGGCTGACTCTATCGGTCAAAGCGAAAATCACCGGATCGTCCGGCATCAGGCCGCGATGGGCCAACAGCCAAACCCGGCTGATCCAGTACAGCAACAGCGGGCAGAAAAAGCCGATCAGCAGCGGGTGCCGGTAAAGGTGTTGCACCTCGGGGCTGTTGATGTAGAGCGCCAGCACCAGCACCGCCAGATAGCCCGCGCTGCCGCCCAGGCTTTGCAGGATGGCCAGATCAGCCACCTGATAGCCCCGGCCGCGCGCGTCCAGTTCGCCACGTCGCGCCAGGGCGTGCAACTCAGTGTAGCGCTTGACCAGCGCCAAACTGAGAAACAGAAACATGGAGAAGGCCAACATCCAAAACGAGAGCGCAAGCTGCGCCGCCACCGCGCCGGTGATGATCCGCAAGGTGTACAGCCCGGCCAACACGATGGCGTCCAGCATCAGAACCTGCTTGAGCCGGAGCGAATACGCCAAGGTCAGCACGTAATAGACGGCCAGGCAGGCGCTGAATTCAGGCGGATTGACCGCCAGGCTGAGCAGGAGCGCCGCCGTCAACAGCACCGGTACAGCCACGGCGCCGTGCAGGATCGGCAAAGCGCCGGCGGCGAACGGCCGGCGGCATTTGCGCGGATGGCGGCGGTCGGCGGCCAAGTCCAGCAAATCGTTCAGCAGATAGACGCTGGAGGCGCACGAGCCGAAGCTGAGGAACGCCAGCAGACAGAACCCGACCTTTTCCGCGTCGTTCCAGGCGTGAGCGGCCACCAACGGCACAAAAATCAGCACGTTTTTCAGCCATTGATGCAGCCGCGCCGCTCTGAGCCAGCGCTTTAACCGCGACCCCTTATCGGCGAACACCCGTTCGAGTTCGGCGCTGGCGCGGGCCAACGCCGTCACCTCGGCGCTGGTGTTGACCGCGATAGCGCGGCGCGAATGCCGCCACACCGCCGCGTCCACGGCGGCGTTGCCGGCGTAATCGAAGCCGCGTTCCCCATACAGCGCCACCAGCGTTTCGGCTTTGCGCGCGCCGGCCAGATTGCAATGGCCATCGGTGGCGATCACCCGCTCAAACAAGCCCAGATGCGCCGCCACCTGCTCGGCCAAACTGCGGTGCGCGGCCGTCACCAATACCAGCGGCCGGCCCCGCTCGCGCTGCTCGCGCAGAAACTCCAAAAACGCCGAGTGATAAGGTAGCGTCTCGATGTCCAGCTCCGCACGCGCGGCCAGTTCGGCCTTGAGCCGGGCCTTACCGGCCGCCAGCCAGCGCGGCCAATGAATGACGGCCAGCGGTCGGCGTTTGAGTTGGGCGAAGGCCGATTCCAGCAGCAAATCGGTATTTAGCAACGTGCCGTCGAGATCGACGCACAACGGAACGGTTGTACTCATGGCTCTAATCCACCGGGACGACAGGTCGCTCGGTCTCCGGCGGCGCTTGACCGCTCAGGCCCAACACCGCCACCGCCACCCCGCCTAGCGCGACCGCAAACCACAGGGTCGCCAACCGACACAACAGGGTGATGGCGACCGCCGTCGCGCCGTCCGCGCCAAACGCGATCAGCAACCCCCCCATCACCATTTCAGTGCCGCCCAGCCCGCCGGGCAAAAACGACAGCGCGCCGGCCAGCACCGCGATGGCGTAGACGCCGATAGCGGCGGCCAAGGTGACCGGCACCCCCATCTCGCGGGCGCTCCAATACACCGCGAGACCCTCCAGCCCCCAACCCAGCACTCCCAGCGCCAATCCGAACAGCAGCAGACCGGGACGCAGCAACACCGCCGTCGCGCCGAACAGCCGACCCAACCGCCCAACGTGATGGCTGAACCGGTGGCCCCGCCGCCAAGCCTGCAACCGTTCCGGCAAACCGGGCCGGGTCACCAGCCCGATCAAGCCTAGCGCCAGGCCCCAAGCCCCGATCACCGGCCACGCATAGTCCGGTCGAACCAGCAGGATCAGCAGCGCCAACAAACCCATCGCCAGCACGTCCAGCAGCCGCTCCACCAACAGCGCCGCCAGACTTTGGCTGTAGGGTACGCCGCAGGGGAACAGATACAGCGAGCGAACCGCTTCTCCGGCCTTACCGGGGGTCACGGTCAGGGTGAAGCCGGCCAAATAATAGAGCAGATGGCGCCAGCGCGGCAGGCGGTGGCCCAAAACGGCGATATAGCAATGCCAGCGCCAGAACCGCAGCAGATAGTTCAGCAGCGACAACAGGAAAATTCCGAGGACCGTGGCCGGATGGAGGCGGCCGAAGGCCGCCAGCACGGCATGGCGGTCGGCGAGCAGCACGCCGGCCAGATACACTACCGCCGTCAGGCCGATGCTGAGAGTCAGGGCGCGGCGCTTGCTCGACATGGGCTCAAAAACGATTCCCTTCAGCGTCCAAAGCAGTCCGGGCTATGGGAGGTCCGGCGCTCGCGCCGCCTTGCCCAGCCGGCCGAACCACCGCAGCGGTTTCGTCACTTTCCAGGATGAAGATCCTTGCAGATCGGCGAGATTGGCCCGCAACGTCGCCGCGTCATTGGCGGATATCGCCGCTTCGCTCCGGCTGCGCTCCAGCTCTGCGGCCAACCGCCGTAAATCGGTTTGACGCTCCATCAGGGCGGCGTTCATGCGCTCGTTGTCGGCTTGACGATCGTCCAGAACCGCTGTCAGCCGCGCGACCTCCGCTTGCAATCGCGCGCGTTCGTCCACCGAGCGCCGCAGGGTTTCAAGAAAGGTCCGCGCCGTACCTTTGGAAAGGCGTTGTTGCGGATACTCGATCGCGAGAATTTGCTGCAACAGCGCCAGCAGGTCGCTACGGTTCAGCCCGTCCAGGCCGACGCCCAACTCCATGTAGGGCGGGTAGTAATAATCCGGCTCCAACAGCAGGGTTCGCCAATCGCCCGGCGTCGCCTCGGCCAACGGCCGCAGCGGTTCGGCGTACTGCCTCAGATAGTTCTCAGGGGTCATGACCGGCGTCTTCCAACGGCATATTTTCAAGGTGATCGCTCGGGGCCGGAACGCTCGCAGCATGAGCGGCGGCCGCTGCGACCGTCGGTGGCCCGGCGCTACCCCGCCCCAGCAGGCTCACGAACAAATCGTTGCATTCCGCTACCGGCAAATCCCAATCCACCAGCCAAGCTCGGGGATAGCCGGTCAGCCGTTCGCCCAGTGCGCCCAACCGGGGCGCCACGATGGGCAAGCCCGTCGCCAGGGCATAGCTGAGCGTATACGAGTAGGTTTCCGGGCATTGACCGGGGAAAAAAATCACATCCGGCCGTTCCCGGCCGATCAGCAACGGCAATTCGGCATTGTCGTACAGCCCCGAAAAAGACAGCGGCAGTTCCGGCGTTTGCCGGACCGGCCAGTCGGCGGGACCGATCACCCGAAAAAACAATGGCAAGCCGCGCGCCTTGGCATCGGCCGCGCAGGCTTCCAGCCGATAAAGTCCTTTCGCGGGACTCAGCCGGCCCAGCGCCAGGATTTTGAGTTCGCCGCAGGGTGGAACGTGTGGCACGGTAACCGCGATCGCCGGTTCGGGATGCGCCAGCTTGACATAGCGGGCGTCAGGAACGTAACGGCGCATCCGCGCCAGCATGTCTTCCGAGGCCACGATCACCCGTTCGGCGCCGGCCAACAGCCCGTAAAACAACTCGCGCCAAGTCACGATATCCAGGCCCCACAGCGCCGGACGTTCGGCCAGACAGGCGTTGCAACCCGCCACGTCGGGTTCGCCGCAATAGCGGTCATCCGCCAAGGTCAAGGTATATTGCGGGCAAACAGGATAGTAGTCGTGCAGGGTAAAGTCGTAGGGCAGGCCCAAATCGTCCAGCAGTTGCAGGGCTTGGCGGTTCATGCCGATGACGTGATGGACATGCAGCCGCGCGATGCCCAACCCCTTGAGGACGTCGAGAAGCTTGGGATAGCCGTGCGGCAAGGCGAAATAGCCGATCCACTCCTCGCCGCCTCGCGCCCACTCGACGCTCACGCCCTCGGATCCGCTCGGCCGCAGGATCAAGACTTCAAAATCCGGCTCCAACAACCCGGCCAAATCCCGGATATGTTTTTCCGTGCCGCCGCCCCAGTTATGGGTCAGAAACAGCAGACGCGGCCGCGGCGAACGGCTCAGCCGGAAGGTATCGACCCGCCGCCGCAACAGGCGGGCCGGATCGCGGTTGCAGTAATCGCCGATCAGGGTCAAATAGTGCGGGTAGCGCTCCAGGATTTTCCGTTCCGCCTCGGCGCATAAGGCCTTGGCCTCGTCGCCGAACGACACGCCGCCCCGGTGACAAACGAACACATCGCCAGCCAGCAGATGCTTGAACCCGACTTCCGCCGCCCGCAGGCAAAACTCGTTTTCCTCGCCGTAGCCTCGCGGAAAAATCCGGGCATCGAAATACCCGACCCGATTCAGACAATCGCGCCGGATGTACATGCAAAAACCCACGGCCGTGGGCAGTTCGACGCTCGAACCGGCATTGACCTCGGCGAAGGCGCGATCCATTGCGGCCAGCGGCCAATCTTCGGGCAACGGATTGTCTCGATTGAAGCGCGGGTAGCCGCAAATGGTGCCATTGTTGGTGAACGGCGTCACCGTGCCGACCTGTGGGTCGCTGTAGGCGCAGCGGCGCAACCGGTCCAGCCAGTCGCCATGCACCTCGGTATCGCTGTTGAGCAGCACCACATCGCGGTTGGGGTGCAAAATCATGCCGCGGTTGACGGCGTTGACGAAACCCGTATTGGCGGGATTTTCCAGCAAGGTGATCGCGCCGGTCTCGGCCAGATCGCGCAGCCAGCCCGCCAGTGCCGGCTCCGGGCTGCAATCGTCGACCACCACGATTTCGCGGGCGGTGCGCTGCGGAAACGCCAACACGCTGTCCAGGCAGCGCCGGGTCTCATCCAGCCCCTTATAGACCGGAACGATGACATCCACGACGGCCGCGCCGGTCTCGGCCGACGCCACATCAGCGCCCATCACGTTCCCTCCCGACCGGCGCTACCCGGACTGGCCGGCACCGGCGTTGATCCGCCTGAGATAGCCCTTGGGATTCCAGGTGATGAGAAACGATTCCTTGCTCCTGTCGATCTCGAAACCCCCGTTCTCTCGGGCAAAGGCCTCGATCGCTTCATACGGTCCCGGAGCGGGTCCCACCGCCAACCCATGATGGCAAATACCGTCCTCGACGATAAAATAATCACCCGGCTTTAACAGCGCCGAATAGCTACGTAATACCTCCAAGGTATTCTGATAAGTGTGCGAACTATCCTCGATAACCAGCACGCGGTCGTCTTCGGCAATCAGTTTTTTGACATCCGCAAAACGCTGGCAGGCATCGCCTTCAATGAAAGTGATTCTCTCGTGGTTCTTCACCCGTTCGGGTATCGCCCGATGGGAGACATCGATACCGATGACTTTTCCCCGGCCCAACAGATCGCAAAGATGCGCCAAGGACAGCGCGGCGCCACCGCTGGCGTTACCGATTTCGATGATGACATCCGGCTGATTTTGATAAATCAACTCCTGATAAACCCAGTGATCGAACGGATTCTTTAAGGCTTTTATCCCAAAATAAGTGGTTTGGTTCATGATCCGTTCCTGGATGATCGCCAAGGCATCCCTCAGCGGCATATCCAGATGTTCTTCCATATAGCGAGCCATCTTTTCTCTCTTCCTTACCGTCGCACCGCTTGAAAAAAAATCGTCTCGCGTCCTGGGCGCATCCGCTCAGGCACCGCGCCGCCAGTACACACCCGCCCAGTCGATGTCCTGGATGGGGTCCACGATGCCCTGTTGCCGGCGAAACGCTTCCACGGCCGCGCGGCAACCGGGAACCACTTTATAATCATCGACAATCACATAGCCGCCGACCGACAGCTTGGGATACAGGTGCCTCAGCGCATCCCAGGTCGATTCGTACATATCGCCGTCGAGGCGCAACACCGCCAGCCGGTCGGCCGGAACGCGGGGCAGCGTGTCTCGAAACCAGCCCTTGAGAAACACCACCTGCTCGTCCAGCAACCCATAGCGCTCGAAGTTGGCTCGAACCTGCTCCAGAGACACCGCCAGATACGGGTGTCGGTGGTGGCTGTCGCCGGCGTCTTCGGGAAATTGCGCCGGATCCGGCTCTGGAAGACCCTCGAAGGAATCCGCCACCAGCACTCGCCGATCCGTCACGCCGTGCGCTTTCAGGGTGGCGCGCATGAAAATAACCGCGCCGCCGCGCCAGACGCCGGTTTCGATCAAATCGCCCGGCACCCGATCGGCCAGCGCCCGCTCGATGCAGTATTGCAAATTATCCAGCCGCTTCAGGCCGATCATGGTATGTGCCACCAGCGGCCAATCCTGGCCGTTCTCGCGCAGCGGTCTGGCGTAGGCCGGCGCCTGCCAGGGACCGGCGTTCGGATCCTCATAGATGCTGTTGGTGAGGATCTTCTTCATCAGATCGAGATAAAGCGCCGCCGCTTGCATGATCGAACCCTGAACCGGTTGTGCCACCAAAAAAG
>DPWB01000240.1:0-3177 GCA_003527885.1 Candidatus Competibacteraceae bacterium | reverse complement strand
GCCAGCTCGATCTCCAGCATCGGAATCCCGATCAAGCCGTGCTGCACGCTGCTGGCATGGGACTTGAAAACCAGCACGTCATGGTACCAGCAATGAGTGACGTGATCCTGCTGGATGCCCGATGCGGCGGCGACATCCACCGCATAATCTCCCACCGGCAACACCGGCATTCGGAAGCTAAAGCGGGCCGTCAAATCCTGGCCCGCCACCACCGGCCGGGGCTCGGTCGAATAGCTCAGATAGGTATTATCGCCGAAAAGATGCTGGCCGAGCCGATCCTTGACCAGAAAGCCGATGATCGGGCTATCGAGATCGACCAAGGCCCGCGCCCGCACCACCAAGGTCACCATCTCCCCGCCCACCACCCACTGTAACGTGCCGCCCTGCCGGTCCTGCAAACAGGCATCGACGATGCGAACCGCACCGGTGCCGTGCGCTTCCACTTCCGGCCGAAAGGCGAACAATTCGAGATCGTTGCGGAAACGGGTCTGGTTCAGAAACGCTAGGCGCTGGTCGACCAGATCGGTCGGAGGTTGCTCGGCAGCGGCTACCGGCCGATCACCAAACGACCGCTGCGCCAAGTCCATGCCGGAGCTCCGAGCCTGAAACAACGCCGCCAGATAATGCTCGCAAACGGTCTTGGCCGGCCCGGCCTCGCGCAGCCGGCCCTGCTCCAGCCACAGCACCCGGTCGCAGAGGTTGATGACCGCCGCCGTGTCGTGACTGACGAAAAACAGGGTCCCTTTTTCCTGAAACTGACGCAGGAACCGCATACATTTCTGGACGAAGAACACATCGCCCACCGCCAGCGCCTCGTCGATGATCAGAATATCGGAGCGAACGTGCGCGGCCACCGCGAACGCCAAGCGCACCGCCATGCCGCTGGAATAGGTCTTGACCGGCTGGTCGATGAACTCGCCGATATCGGCGAAGGCCAGGATTTCGGGCAGATAACGTTCGATTTCGGCATCGTCCAAACCGAGAATCGCGGCGTTGAGATAAACGTTCTCCCGCCCGGTGAACTCGGGATTGAAGCCGGTGCCGAGTTCCAGCAGCGCCGCGACCCGACCCCTGACCGCCAGCGTGCCCAGAGTCGGCGCCAGCGTGCCGCACAGCATCTTGAGCAAGGTGGACTTGCCGGAACCGTTGCGACCGATCACGCCGATGGTCTCGCCGCGTCGAACCGAGAACGAAACCTGTTGCAGGGCCCAGAATTCGCGGTGGTAGCGGCGGCGGCCGCGCCACAGCATCTGTTTCAGACGGTCCTGCGGCCGCTCGTAAATCTGATAGCACTTACCGGCGTCCCGCACCTCGATGGCGATATCGGCCGCCTCGTCCGGGGCGGTTGTCCCGGCGTTTTCAGAGGACATCGGCGAAACCTTGGCGGGTGCGGGCGAACCAGTAAAGGCCGAGCAGCGCGACCAGCGCTGAGCCGCTCAAACAGAGCGCATAAGGCCCCCAGGCCGGGGGCTGGCCAAACAGAATAATTCCGCGGCTCTGTTCGATCACCGAAGCCAAGGGATTGAGTTGCAACCAAGGTCGGAGCGGTTCCGGCAAGGCCGCCATCGGATAAAACACCGGGCTCAGAAACATGAACAGTTGCACCAGCGGCGCGATCAATTGCTGGATGTCGCGCATGTAGACACCCAGCGAGGCCAGGAACCAACTGAATCCCAGCACGAACAGCACCAGCGGCAACACGGCGACCGGCAGCAGCAAGACCGTCCAATGCCAGCCGCCGCCCAAGGCCATCTGGAGCAGCAAAATCACCACGAACGTGGCCGCCAGCGTCAGCAGGCCGGACGCCACCATCACCGCCGGCAACATCTCCAGGGGAAAAATGACGTTCTTGACATAATTCGAATGCGCCATGATCAAGCCGGGGGCGCGGCCGAGGCATTCGGCGAGGAAACTATAGAGCGCCATGCCCACGAACAGGATCAGCGCCAGTTCGCCGAGCGACCCTTCGCTTCGTCCCGCCCAGCGCATCTTGAAAATCACGCCGAAAAAGAAGGTAAACACCAGCAACGACAGCAACGGCAGCAGCAGCGACCACAAGACCCCCAAGTAGGAACCCCGATAGCGCTCGGCAAAATCGCGGCGCAGCAGCTTGACAAACAGTGGCCGCTGCAACCAGGACTGGCGCAAGACCCGCCGAAACGCTCCCCCTGACCGCGCCGATGCGCCGGACTCCACCACAGCCATCACCATCAAGCGCCAACCGGCAGCGGCGGCACCTGTAACGGCGCGGGCGACAGACCTCCGGCATGGCGCTCCCAGATCGAGCGATAGGCGCTTTCCAGATGGCGGGCGAAACGTTCGGTGTCGAACAGCGGAGCCCGCAAGCGATTCCGCCACAGCGTTTCCCGGAATCGCTGCAAGTTCGCGGGGTGATGGGCCAAGCTCACCGCTCGCTCCTCATAATCTTGCAATGAAGCGGCGATCAGTTCCGGCAAGCCGACCGACTGGAGCAAGCTGGCGGCGACGCGGGCCGGGAAAGCCGCCCCCGGACAAGTCAACACCGGCAAACCGGCCCAGAGCGCGTCGCTGGCGGTGGTGTGGGCGTTGTAGAGTCGGGTATCCAAAAACAGGTCGGCCAAGCGATGGCGCTCCAGGTGCCGGGCCTTGGGCAGCCGTCGGGCGAAGATCAACCGCTCGCCCGCGATGCCGTGTAAGACGGCGTTGGCCCGCAATCGATCATGGACTTCCTCGCTCTCGCTGTACAGCCACAAGACCGAACCGGGCACCTGCCGAAGAACCCGCATCCAGAGCCCGAACATGAACGGTTCGATCTTTTGAATTTGATTGAAACAACAAAACACAAAACCGGTTTCGGGCAGCCCTTGATCGACCCTGCGCACGCCGGTTTCGGCGATGTCCTGCCAACGGTCGTTGACCTGATAACACTCCGGCAACCAGACCGGTTGCTCGGTGCAAAACCGGGTCTGTTCGGGCGGCAGCACCACCGGATCGACCAACAGATAATCCAAATAATCGGCGCCGCTGGTGCCCGGAAAGCCCAGCCAACCCATTTGCAGCGGCGCGGGCCGCAAGGCGAACAGTTCCTGTCTCTTATACACATCTCACGCTGCCGACGAGCGATCTAGTGTAGATCTCGGTGGTCGCCGTATCATTAAAAAAAAAAAGACACATACGCGATGAAGACCTCGACTCAGC
>DPWB01000184.1 GCA_003527885.1 Candidatus Competibacteraceae bacterium | reverse complement strand
TTCCTCGCCGCAGATGTAGGCCCCGGCCCCCAGGGTCGGGTACAGGTCGAAGTCGATGCCCGAACCTTGGATGTTCTTGCCGAGCAAGCCGGCGGCGTAGGCTTCCTTGACCGCCGCCTCGAACCGCCGGTACGGCTCGTCCATGAACTCGCCGCGCATGTAGTTGTAACCGACCGTGGAGCCGGTCGCGAAGCCGGCGATGGCCATGCCCTCGACCAGGGCGTGCGGGTTGAAGCGCAAAATGTCGCGGTCCTTGCAGGTGCCCGGCTCGGACTCGTCGGAGTTGCACACCATGTACTTCTGAACCTTGGCGGCGCGCGGCATGAAGGTCCATTTCAGGCCCGCCGGAAACCCGGCCCCGCCCCGGCCGCGCAGGCCGGATTTCTTGACCTCCTCGATCACCTGATCGGGGGTCAACTGGCCGTTGAGGATTTTCCGCCAAGCCTCGTAGCCTCCAACGCTCCGGTAAGTTTCCAGCGACCAGGGCTGGTCCAGGCCCAGCGTCCGGTAACAGACTTCGTTGGCCATCGCGCGTCACTCCAGGCTAGCGAGAATCTGATCGACCTTTTCAGGGGTCAGATTTTCATAGTAAACGTGATCGACCTGCATCATCGGCGCCCCGCAGCAGGCGGCCAGGCATTCCTCTTCCCGCTTCAGGTAAAACTTGCCGTCCGGGGTGCTCTCGCCCAGCTTGATGCCGAGCTTTTTCTCGATGTGGCCCAGCACGGTATCGCCGCCGCGCAGCATACAGGAAATGTTGGTGCACACCGCGATATTGTGCCGGCCGACCGGCTTTAACTCGAACATCGAGTAAAAGCTGGCGACCTCGTACACGGCGATGGGCGGCATGTCCAGATAATCGGCCACCGCGTCCATCAGTTCCGTGGTGAGCCAGCCGCCGTTTTCATGTTGCACCTCGCGCAGGGCGGCCAGCACCGCCGACTGCTTCCGGTCGTCGGGATAGCGGGACAGCCAGTGGTCGATCTCCGCGCGGGCGTGGGCAGATAACAGATCGCTTTTGCGTGCGCTCATCAGCGGTCGACCTCTCCGAAGACGATATCCATCGTGCCGATGACGGCCACCACGTCGGCCAGCATGTGGCCGCGCGTCATCTCGTCCATGGCCGAGAGATGCGCGAAACCCGCCGCCCGGACCTTGACCCGATAGGGTTTGTTGGCGCCGTCGGAAATCAGATAAATGCCGTATTCGCCCTTGGGATGTTCGGTGGCCACGTAAACTTCACCTTCGGGCACGCAATAGCCTTCCGTGAACAGCTTGAAGTGGTGGATCAGGGCTTCCATGTCTTCTTTCATTTGCGCCCGTGCCGGCGGAGCGATCTTGTGGTCGTCGACGATCACCGGACCCGGATTTTCCTTCAACCATTTCACGCACTGCCGGATGATGTGGTTGGACTGGCGCATCTCCTCGACCCGCACCAGATAACGGTCGTAGCAGTCGCCGTTGACCCCGACCGGAATGTCGAAGTCCAACCGGTCGTAGATTTCGTAGGGTTGCTTCTTGCGCAAGTCCCAGGCGAAGCCCGAACCGCGCAGCATCGGCCCGGAAAAACCCAGCTGCAAGGCGCGTTCGGGCGACACCACGCCGATGCCGACGGTGCGCTGCTTCCAGATCCGGTTGTCGGTCAGCAACGTTTCGTACTCGTCGACGTAGCCGGGAAAACGCTCGGTGAAGGCCCCGATGAAATCGAGCAACGAGCCTTGGCGGGTGGCGTTGCGCTCGTCCACCTCTTTCTTGCTGTGGCAGGGCGATTTATCGTATTCGTACTTCTGCATGGTGTTCGGCAGATCGCGATAGACGCCGCCGGGCCGAAAGTAGCTGGGATGGAGCCGGGCGCCGGAGGCGGCCTCGTAACAGTCCATCAGATCCTCGCGCTCCCTGAAAGCGTAGAGGAACATCGTCATGGCGCCAATGTCCAGGCCGTGCGCGCCGATCCACAGCAAGTGATTCAAAAGCCGGGTAATTTCCGCGTACATGACCCGAATGTACTGGGCGCGCAGCGGCGGCTGGATGCCCAGCAGCTTCTCGATGGCCAACACGTAGGCGTGTTCGTTGCTCATCGCCGACATATAGTCGAGCCGATCCATGTAACCGATGCTTTGGTTGAAAGGTTTGCTCTCGGCCAGCTTTTCGGTGGCGCGGTGCAACAAACCGATGTGAGGATCGGCGCGCTGCACCACCTCGCCGTCCAGCTCCAGCACCAACCGTAGCACGCCGTGCGCGGCGGGATGCTGCGGCCCGAAGTTCAGGGTGTAATTGCGAATCTCAGGCATCAGCGATTTTCCTTCATTGAGATTCGAGATAGCGGTTATCTTTGCGGATGACGCGCGGCACCAGCACGCGCGGCTCGATGCTCACCGGTTCGTACACCACGCGGCCGCGTTCGGGATCGTAGCGCATCTCGACTTGCCCGATCAGCGGAAAATCCTTACGGAACGGATGGCCGATGAAACCGTAGTCCGTCAAAATCCGCCGCAAGTCGGGATGCCCCTCAAACACGATGCCAAACAGGTCAAACGCCTCGCGCTCGAACCAGTTGGCCGAAGACCACAACCCGACCACCGACGGGACGACCGGCAAGTCGTCGTCGGGCGCGAACACCCGCACCCGCACCCGCTGGTTGAGAGAAACCGACAGCAATTGATAAACGGCGGCAAAGCGGCCCTTGCCGGCGAAGGTCCTCCCGGCGACATGCCGGATCGCCGCCGGACCCCGGCCGATCGCGCGCGGTTCGACACCCCGGCTGAACCCGGTGCTGCTCGATTCGTCGGTCGCCCACTCCACATCGCCGTGGGCCGCGTAATCGACCCCACAGACATCCATGACCTGCTCGAAGGCGAAATCGGGTTCATCGCGCAGGGCGGTGAAGATTTCGATGGCCCGCTCGGGGGAGATTTCGAGGGTGATTTCACGGTGATTCAGAGCGCACTCGCGCAGCGCGTCGCCGAATCGTGTTTGAAGTTTTTTCAGCAGGGTCTGGAGCGCGTCAGCCATGGCGTGTTCTCTCAACGGGCGATGGTGTTGGTGCGCCGGATCTTGTTTTGCAGCTGGAGAATCCCATAAATCAGGGCTTCCGCCGTCGGCGGGCAGCCCGGCACGTAAATGTCCACCGGCACGATGCGATCACAACCGCGCACCACGGAATACGAATAGTGATAGTAGCCGCCGCCGTTGGCGCATGAACCCATCGAAATCACCCAGCGCGGCTCGG
>DPWB01000173.1:425-8078 GCA_003527885.1 Candidatus Competibacteraceae bacterium | reverse complement strand
TGCCGCGCTGGGGCCGCTGTTCAAGCAGGCGCTTGATTTCCTGCGCAGCCAGAACCTTGATGCCCTGGCCAACGGTCGCCATGACCTGGCGGGCGATAGCTTGTTCGCGCTGGTGCAAGGCTATGACACCAAACCCCAAAGCGAGGGGTTTTGGGAAGCGCACCGGCGCTATATCGACTTGCAGTTCATCGTGGCGGGAACCGAGCGGATCGGCTACGCCCCGCTGCACCGCATGACGCTGGACTCGCACGATGAAAGCCGCGACCTCTCGGTGCTGCACGGGGATGGCGATTTCCTGACCCTGACCGAAGGCTGTTTCATGCTGCTGTGGCCGGAAGATGCCCACATGCCGGGCCTGCAAGCCGACCGATCCGGCTTGGTGCGCAAGATCGTGTTCAAAATCGCGGTCTGAGCGCCGCCGGTTTTTACAGTTTCATTTTTCAGGCTCCCGGTTACGACCATGCAGATTTTCTATCTCATTCCCACTCGCCAGAACGTTGGCTTGACCTCGGTCGCGCTCGGCTTGGTCCGCGCTCTCCAGCATCAAGGTTTCCGGGTCGGCTTCGTCAAGCCGGTGGCGCAGGACGATACCCCCAGCGAGCGTTCGACCCACTTCGCCCGCGCGATTTGCCACATTGAAGCGCCCAATCCGATCCCCATCGCTCAGGCCGACGACCGGCTGACGGCCGGCCGGGAGCCGGAACTGCTGGAGGAGGTCGTCAGCTTGTGTCTCAACGCGGTCGGCGACGGCCAGGTACTGGTGGCCGAAGGGATGCATACCGACGCCCTGTACCCTTTCACCCCGCGCCTGAACGCCGAGATCGCCCGCAGCCTGAAAGCCGAAATCGTTCTGGTCGCCAGCGCCAAGCATGGCAACGCGCTGGAGGAGATCAAACACATGGCGTCGCGGATGAGCAAGGTCGGTTGCCACATTGCCGGCGCCATCATCAACAAGGCCCCACCCTCGTTCGATATCGAATCCGCCCGCGAGGCGCTGGATGACATCACGCTGTGGGGGGTGGTGCCTTACAATCCGGCGCTGCTGGCGCCGCGCACGCTGGATGTGGCGCGCCACCTGAACGCCCGCGTGCTGGTCGAAGGCGAAATCGCCACCCGCCGGGTGCTGGAAACCGTCATCACCGCCCGCTCCGCCGCCGAGATGATCCATCGTCTCACCCCCGGCGCCCTGATCATGGTGGCGGGCGACCGCGATGACGTGATGCTCGCCACCGCGCTGGCGGCCAGCAACGGCGTGCAACTGGCCGGCCTGATGCTGACGCACGGTTCGGAAATCGATTCGCGGGTGCGCAAGCTGGCCTCGAAGGCTTTCGAGAGCGGCCTGCCCATTCTCAGCGTGTCCACCGACAGTTTCCTGACCACCACCGGCATCCAGAGTATTCCGGGCGCGGTTCCCGCCGACGACGCCGCGCGGATGAACGCGGTGTTGGATAGCGTGGCGGACCAGCTTTGGGCCAGCGCGCTCAACGATCATGTCAGGATGCCCGCCTCCACCCAGATGTCGCCACCCGCTTTCCGCTACCGGCTGATCCAGAAAGCGCGCGCCGCCAACCAGCGCATCGTGCTGCCGGAAGGCGACGAACCGCGCACCCTCCGGGCCGCCGTCATTTGCACGGAAAAGGGGATCGCCCGTTGCGTGCTGCTCGGCAAGCGGGCCGCCGTTCAAGCCGCCGCCGCCGCCCAGGGCGTCACGCTGCCGCCCGGCTTGGAAATCGTCGAGCCCGACACGGTGCGCGAACAGTATGTGGAACCTTTGGTCGAGCTACGCCGGAGCAAGGGTCTCACCCCTGCCCAAGCGCGCGACCAACTCCAGGATACGGTCGTGCTCGGCACCATGATGCTGGCGCTGGATGCGGTGGATGGGCTGGTCTCCGGGGCGGTCCACACCACCGCCAACACGGTACGGCCCGCCTTGCAACTCATCAAGACCGAACCGGGGTCATCGGTCGTGTCCTCGGTGTTTTTCATGTTGATGCCCGATCAGGTGCTGGTCTACGGCGATTGCGCCATCAACCCCGATCCCAGCCCCACCGAATTGGCCGAGATCGCCGTCCAAAGCGCCGCCAGCGCGGCGGCATTCGGCATCGAACCCCGCGTGGCCATGATCAGTTATTCCACCGGCAGCTCGGGGTCCGGGGCCAGTGTCGAGAAGGTACGCCAAGCGACCGAACTGGCCAAGGCCAAAGCGCCCGATCTGCTCATCGACGGCCCGCTGCAGTACGACGCCGCCTCCGTGCTCGAAGTCGGCCAGCAAAAAGCGCCGGGCTCCAAGATCGCCGGCCAGGCCACGGTGTTCGTGTTTCCCGACCTCAACACCGGCAACACTACCTACAAGGCGGTACAACGCAGCGCCAACGTGATTTCGCTCGGCCCGATGCTGCAAGGCCTGAACAAGCCGGTGAACGACCTTTCTCGTGGCGCGCTGGTGGACGACATCGTATTCACCATCGCCCTGACCGCCATTCAGGCTCACGCCCGCCAAGCCTTAGTGGAGGAACACCCCGCGCGGGCACCAGACGGCTTTCTCCGTTTCAACAACCGCCCCGGTCATACGACGCAGCGGTCAACCCATGCGACCAAAGGACAGACCCCATGAAAAAAAACCGGCATGTCTCTCAAACCCCCACCGTCTCTCTCCCGGCCGCGCCGGCCTTTCCCAAAAAGTCGGCCCTGGCGATCACCGTCGGCCTGGCGCTGGCGGGCGTGCAACCGGGCGGTGGCGCGCACGCCCAGGAGGGGTTGACGCCTCAACCGGAAAACCTCCAACGGTCGGCGAAAAGACCGGAGATCGGTGCCCGCGTCAAGCCCGTTTTAACCGTCAAACGCCTGAAATTCAAGGATTCGAACGGCAACGGCAAGCTCGACCCCTACGAGGACTGGCGCTTGTCGGTCGACAAACGCATCGACAATCTCGTGTCGCAGATGACGCTCGATGAAAAAGCGGGAATGATGTTGATCGACACCCTCAATGCCGAGGTGGGCGGCAAAATCGGGACCGGCGCCACCACCAACGCCACCGATTACATCAACAACCAGTTGATGTCCCGTTTCATCTTTCGCAACCCGGTGACCGCCACGCCGGACGGCAAACCGGCCACCGGCTTTTCCGGGGCGCAAATCTCGCCGCTGGAAGCGGCGACCTGGACTAACACGATCCAAGAAATGCGGGAAGCGACGCGCTTGGGCATCCCCGCCGTGTTCAAATCCAACGCCCGCAACCACATCGATCCCGACGCCCGCGCGGGTATCAACGAAGCCGCCGGCGCTTTCACCGCGTTCCCGAAGGAAGCCGGCATCGCCGCCGCCGCGCTGGGCGTGCAATCGGTCAAGCCCGGCAAGCCACTGATTGCGGGCGACATGGAAGTGGTCAAGCAGTTCGCCGGGGTTATGGGGGCGGAGTGGAAATCCATCGGGCTGCGCGGCATGTACGGCTACATGGCCGACCTGTCCACCGAGCCGCGCTGGTACCGCGTGCACGAGACTTTCACCCAGGACGCCGATCTCGGCGCGAACATCCTCAAAACGTTGGTTCAGACCCTGCAAGGCAAGAAGATCAAGGACGGCACCTCGGTGACCCAAGACAGCGCGGTGGCGCTGACCGTCAAGCATTTCCCCGGCGGCGGGCCGCAGGAACTGGGGTTCGACCCGCATTACGCGCACGGCAAGGAGCAAGTGTATCCCGGCGGCAACTTCGCTTATCACCTCAAACCCTTCAAGGCCGCCATCGACGCCGGCGTGTCCGCGATCATGCCGTACTACGGTGTACCGGTTAACGTCACCTACGAGGGCGTCACCTACGATCCGGTCGGCTTTGCCTTCTCGCAGCAAATTGTCACCGGCCTGTTGCGCGGCCAGCTCGGCTTTCGGGGCTACGTGAACTCCGACACCGGCATCATCAACGACCGCGCTTGGGGCCTGGAAAACAAGACCGTCCCGGAGCGGGTCGCCACCGCCATCAACGGCGGCACGGAAGTGTTATCGGGCTTCCACAACAAGCAAACCATCGTCGATCTGGTCAACTCTGGATTGGTTAGCCAAGCTCGTCTGGACGAGGCGGTGAAACGTTTGTTGAAGGAACAATTCCAGCTCGGCCTCTTCGAAAACCCGTACGTCGACGCCACCAAGGCCGCCGGGATTATCGGCAGCGACGCCCACCGCGCCGCAGGCCTGGACGTCCAGCGCAAATCCATTGTTTTATTGCAAAATCAGGGGACCGCCGCCGACGCCAAGGTATTGCCGCTGAAGGCGGGGGCCAAGGTCTACATCATGGGCGACTTCACCAAGGCCAACGTCGAGAAGTACGGCTACGCGGTGACCGATGGCAACGCGGCCGTCGGCGGCGTCAGACCGGTGGCCTCAGGTCACGATTACGCGCTGATTTCGGTCACGGCCTTGGTTAACCGAACCGTCGCCGGCACCTACAAGAGCGACGATCCGGCCACGGGCCTCAACTCCAGCCACCTCAAGCCGATCAAAGCCGGCCAGCCGTACAACCAGCCCTACGGTTCCGAGGATCGCTGCGTCGCGACCGCCGCCTACGCCGATGCCGAAAAAACCTGTTTGGATAACGGCTTGATTTTTGGCGGCGTGTTCCCGTGGGAGGCCAACAACCTGTCGTTCACGGCGATGGCGGTCTCGCAGTCCTGGCAAATCAAACCGTCGCTGGCGGACATCCGGGCGGTCATGAACGAGGTGGGGCCGCAAAACACCATCCTGCACATTTATTTCCGCCACGCTTTCGTGCTGGACGACGCCAGCGGCCTGAAGAACGCGGGAGCCATCGTGGCCGGCTTCGGCGTCAGCGATACCGCGCTTTTGGATGTGTTGAGCGGCAAATTCAAGCCCCAGGGCAGAATGCCGTTCGCCTTGGCCAACAACCTCCAGGCGGTGATCGACAACCAGCCGGACACTCCGGGTTACCCGGAGAAGGATACGTTGTATCCGTTTGGTTTCGGCTTGACTTACTGAGCGAGTTCGGGGGCCGGTGTGGCGGCCGGCCCCCCGGTTTCAACCCCGACGCTCTACCTTGAAGCGGGCCTCCCGCTCCGGCAAATCGGTTCCGAGCAAACGCAGGGACAGCACGCTGTCGGGAGCCGCGTCCTCCGGCACCTTGACACGCGCTTCCAATCCCAGGTCAAGGACCAGCACCGTGCCGCGCGGCAGCCGCTTTTCGATCAGCACCCCCTGACCCCGCCAGTCCGGATGCTGGCGCAGGTAGGCCAGGGTCCAGTGTTCGCGCGACAGGCGCTCGGCTCGCCGCACGCTCAGCGCCGCCGCTTCCGCCGCGCCGACCCGCGTCACGATCGCCTGTGCGTCCAGCACCTCGCCGCCACGCAAAAACGCCCGCAACTGCTGGTGTGCGACCAAATCCAGGTAACGCCGCAGCGGGCTGGTCACCTGCGCGTAGACCGCCAATCCCAAGCCGCCGTGCGAACCGGGTTGGCTGCTGTACTGGCGCGGCCGCAAGCTGCGCCGCAGCGCGTACAGCGCCGCCAGCCCGGCGGGCGCGCGATTTGCAACCTCGGCCACCGCTTGCGTCGTATATGGGAACGGCAAACCCCGCTCCAGCGCGAAGCGCGCCGCCGCCTCGCCGGCCATCACCATCGCCTCGGTCACCAGCATCCGGCTGCGCAACCGGGCCAGCGGTTTGATCTGGACGCGCCCGGCGACCACCGCTATTTTCACTTCGGGCCAGTCAATGAAGACCGCGCCACCGGCGCGCCGGCGGGCCTGATGGCGCTCGGCGAGTTGGTACAAATCGCGAAAGGGCGCTTCATCCAGGCGCGCCTCCACCGCTTCATAGCTCAAGCGCTGTACCCGAATCCAACTGGGGGCGATCTCGACGGCGCTGACCCGACCCTCCGAGGTCAGCGTCAAGCCGAACGACAGGGCGGGCGAGACTTCTCCCAAACCCAACCCCAGCCGATCGACCGCCGTTTCCGGCAACATCGGTACGGTGCTTTCCGGCAGATACAGCGTCGCCCCGCGCGCTCGTGCCTCCAGGTCGGCCGGACTGTCTGGCGGGACCAGCGCGGCCGCGTCGGCGACATGCACCCACAACCGGTCGCCGTCCAAGCCGATTGCGTCATCGGGGTCGAGGCTGTCGGCATCATCGATGGCATAAGCCGCCAGTCCGGTCAAATCCAACCGCTCCTCCCGCGGCAGGACGGGCAATTCCACCGTCGGCGCCAGCAGGGTTGCTCCGACCCGATACGGATAAGGGTTGGCGGTGTCGTCCCAATAACCCAACCGCAACAGCAGCGCATGGGCGCTTTGGGGGTTCTGGTCCCAATCGAGCGCCTGGAGCACCCGGCTCTGCTCGCGCTGGCCTCGGGCGACTTCCGCGATTTCCTGTAGATAAGGCCCGTCTTGCGGCAGGCACCGGCCCGCCCGCGCCCGATCCAGAAAACCGCTCCACGCCTGCCGTTCGGCCTCTTTCGCCTCGCGCGCGGCCCGCTCTCGCGCCACTTCCGCCAGCGGTCGGACGTTGATGGCATCCGGCGAACCCCGAAAATACAAACCCTCCTCCAACAACCGCCAAGCGGCCCAAGCCGTCGCCGGCGTATAAGCGCCATACACCAGCTCGGCCAGTTCGGACAAGGTGGTCTGTCCGCCATCCAGCAGCTCGCAGGCGGCTTCCACTTCACCGGGCGGCGCGCGCAAATCGCTCGGGTCGGCCAGCGGCCCAGGATGCAACAGGATCACATCCTTGGGACGAACCCGTAACGACCGGCCGTCTTCCAACACGATCGCCAGTTTCTCATCGATGGTGACGACGCGGGCGGGACCGGCTTTGTAAAGCACCAGACTGTTAGGCGATATGTTCATTTCGACGTATCGGAGGGTCATGCGGCGTGCTGGCGACCAAGTTTCGACTGCAGCGATGGTCCGGCCATAATAGGGCACATGAAAATATCGGTGCACCGCTGCTAAAACGATCAAAAACCCTATTATAATTGCCAGACTTAGCACCGGCGGTTCGTGACTTTATCACAACCCGATCCCAAGTCCAATAAAATGAAAATAATCAAGGAATTGGAACAATATCCCGAACTACCGACCGCACGGTTCGTCCCCCGCGCCGTCCGAGGTGTCACTTTCGGATCGCGCGCTGACCCACCCGCGCCACCCGTCCACGCCCCCTCAGCCCGGTCCTCCTGGCTCCGGGGAGCTGTCCCCAAGCTTTTGGCGCCGTTGGTTCGCCCCCGGCGTCTGCTTCACTAAGGAGAGAGCGTTTATGCATGACATCATCAACCAATTAGAACAAAAACGCGCGGCCGCTCGCCTCGGCGGCGGCCAGCGCCGCATCGACGGCCAGCACAAACGCGGCAAGCTCAGCGCGCGCGAGCGCATCGAGGTGCTGCTCGATCCGGGCAGCTTCGAAGAATGGGATATGTTCGTCGAGCATCGCTGCCACGATTTCGGCATGGGCGACACGACCATTCCGGGCGACGGCGTCGTCACCGGCTACGGCACCGTCAACGGCCGGCTGGTGTTCGTGTTCAGCCAGGATTTCACCGTGTTCGGCGGTTCCCTCTCGGAAGCCCACGCCGAAAAGATGTGCAAGATCATGGATCACGCCATCAAAGTCGGCGCGCCGGTGATCGGCTTGAACGACTCCGGCGGCGCGCGCAT
>DPWB01000173.1:0-152 GCA_003527885.1 Candidatus Competibacteraceae bacterium | reverse complement strand
GCATCCAGGAAGGCGTCGCCTCCCTGGCCGGTTACGCCAACGTGTTCCAGCGCAACGTGATGGCCTCCGGGGTGATCCCGCAGATTTCCGTCATCATGGGGCCATGCGCCGGCGGCGCGGTCTATTCACCGGCGATGACCGACTTCATCTTC
>DPWB01000292.1 GCA_003527885.1 Candidatus Competibacteraceae bacterium | reverse complement strand
CATTACTTGCAACTATGCGCGCAATCATGAAGCCTTGTTTGCAATCATCCGGTGGTCTGCTCACATTCCCTGCAACTGAGCGGGCAAGAAAACGAAGGTTTTTTTGCCTGTTGCCGAGGACCTCGTCAACGTCGTGAAATTCGGCTTTCTTCGGGCAAGAAACCCAGTATAGAATTCAATGTCAGGTTTTCTATCAGTTGCACGGGTTTCTTAACCTGTCGGGTGACGGGATACCGTTCCTTTGAGCCATCCGACCGAGAGGCGGGGATCTCATGTTGATTGGTTATGCGCGGGTGTCCACCGACGATCAGCACCTTGACCTTCAACGCGATGCGTTGACCCAGGTGGGGTGCCTCAGGATTTATGAGGATCAGGCCAGCGGCGCGCAAGTCGTGCGCCCGGGACTGACCTTGGCGCTGGAAGTTCTGCGGGCAGGCGACCTCCTGGTGGTGTGGCGACTGGACCGGCTGGGCCGCTCGCTGAAAGATCTGATCGCGCTGGTTGAAACCTTGGACAGCCGTGGCATTGGTCTCAAAAGCCTGAAGGAAAGCATTGACACCACTTCGAGCGGAGGCAAGCTCGTCTTCCACCTGTTTGGCGCTTTGGCCGAATTCGAGCGCACCCTGATTCGCGAGCGAACGCAGGCGGGGTTATCGGCGGCCCGCGCCCGAGGCCACCGGGGTGGGCGACCGAAGGCGCTCGATGTAGCGCAACGACAATTGGCCGTGCATCTCTACCGGGAACGCCGGCATCGGATTGCCGAGATTTGCCGGCTGTTGGGCATTTCCAAACCGACGCTCTATAGCTACTTGGCTGAGGCGGAAGCCGATGGCCGTGATGCGGCCTAATACCCTGCCGGTCGAAACGCTCTTGACGCTCCGGCAGCAACTGGACGATCTGCCGCCCCGGGCGCCAGAACGACACACCCTGATTGGGGACACCGCGACCTTATACGGGGTTTCCCCGGCGACGGTCTACCGCGCGTTGCGGGATTTCTATAAACCCAAGTTGGTCGGACGGACGGACCGAGGTCAATCTCGCCGACTACCGACCGCGCAAATGGAGCGCTACTGTGAGCTCATAGCGGCCCTGAAGGTGCGCACCACCAATCGCCAAGATCACCATCTATCCACGGCCCGCGCCCTGGAACTTCTGGAACAGTATGGGGTGGAGACCCCTGAGGGATTGATCCAAGCCCCACCTGGGGTACTCACCCGCGCCACGGTGGACCGGTATTTACGGCGGTGGGGCCTCGATCTTCCCCGGCTCACCCGCGCCCCGGTCGCGGTCCGTTTCCAAGCAGAGCACAGCAATGACGGTTGGCAGTTCGATCTGTCACCTTCTGATCTGAAGCGGGTGGCGGCGCCCTTGTGGTGTGAACCGGGCCGAGGCCCACCCACCTTGATGTTGTTCAGCGTCGTCGATGACCGCAGTGGGGTGTGTTACCAGGAATACCGGTGCGTTTACGGCGAAGAGGCCGCAGCGGCCCTGCGTTTTCTCTTCAACGCCATGGCGCCCAAGGCCGATCCTGACTTTCTGTTCCAGGGCCGACCCCAGTTTCTCTATCTCGACAATGGCCCCATTGCCAAGAGCCGGGTGTTCCAGCGCGTCATGACCCACCTGGGGATCGCCTGGCAAACCCATCGACCGGCGAGTGACGCCCAACACCACGCCACCGCCCGGGCCAAGGGCAAGGTCGAGCGCCCGTTTCGCACCGTTAAGGACGCCCATGAAACCCTCTATCATTTCCACCAGCCGCAGAACGAAGCCGAGGCCAACCTCTGGCTGCACCGCTACCTGTTGAGCTACAACCGCCAGCCGCACCGGAGCGAGGCCCACTCCCGACTGGACGACTGGCGGCTCCACCTCCCTGCGGAGGGCCTGCGGGCCATGTGCACTTTTGAACGGTTCAGTACCTTCGCCCGCGAACCGGAACGGCGGCGGGTCGGCGTCGATGCGCGCATCACGGTGAACGGTACCGTCTATGAAGTCGCCCCGGAACTGGCCGGCGAAACGGTCGTGCTGTGGTGGGGACTGTTTGATACCGACCTGTCGGTTGAATACGGGGACCAGCGGTTCGGACCTTACGCCCCAGTGGCCGGACCCATCCCGCTCCATCGCTACCGGGCGTTCAAGAAAAGCCCCGCTGACGAACGGGCCGATCGGATCGAACACTTGGCGGACCAACTGGGTCTCCCGCGTGCGGCGCTGACGGGAGAAACGGAGATCCGTCTGGTCACGGCATCGGGCGTCGATGACCTGAAAAAGCAACCGTTCCCGCCCGCCCCGGAAGATCGTTATCCGACCGTCATTGCCGCCAAGCTGGCGATTGCCGAGGAACTGGCGCTGCCGCTGGCCAGGCTCCCCCGGGAAGCGCGGGCGTTTATCGATCAGGTGCTCAGTGAAACCTTGGTTCGCCCTCACGTCCTGCAGCGCATCCGCCACTATTTCCGGACTCAGGCCCGCCCTCAAGGAGTACCCGACCATGCGGGTTGAGGTGATGCACCATTACGGTCTGGTTCACCCGTTAAACCGGGCCGGCTATTACGAAACCGACCACCACCGACGTCTCCTGCAGGACATCCGGGAAGCCCTCCCCGACGGCCGCTTGATCGCGGTATGCGGGGTGGTCGGTGCGGGCAAAACCCTCTTCCTGCGTCGCTTGCAGCAACTCTTGCGTGAAGAAAGCCGGGTCATCGTCTCCCAGTCATTGGCGGTCGAGAAACACAGCATCAAGCTCAGCACCTTAATCACTGCCCTGTTTTATGACCTCTCGCCGGACAAAGCGGTGCGCATTCCGGCTCAGGGGGAAAAGCGCGAACGCGAGCTGCGCGACCTGGTGAAAAAAAGCAAACGACCGGTGGCCCTGTTCGTTGATGAAGCCCACGATCTGCATCCGCATACCTTGATCGGTCTCAAACGTCTGTTGGAAGTCGTGGAAAGTGGGGGTGGTCGCCTGTCGATCGTCCTGGCCGGCCATCCCAAGCTCAAAAATGACCTCCGCCGCCCGACCCTGGAAGAGATCGGTTACCGCACCGACATCTTCACCCTCGATGGCATCACCGGCAGCCAGCGCGAGTATCTCCGTTGGTTGCTGTCCACCTGCACCCAAGACAAAATCCCGCCGGAGTCGGTACTGACCGAGGCGGCTCTCGACCTGCTGGCGTCCCGGCTGCGGACCCCCTTACAAATGCAAATGCACTTGGCGCTGGCTTTGGAGGCCGGTTATCAGACCGGCGAAACGCCGGTGTCCGCCGAACTGGTCGACGCCGTACTCTCCAAACACCTGGACGACTTGGAACCGACCCTGGCGCGTCACGGTTACCGCCTACGGGATTTGGTCGAGCAGTTTGAGGCGAAGCCCGCGGAGATCAAAGCGTGGTTTGGCCAGCAACTCGAACCGGTGCGGGCCGCTGAATTACGGGACCGGTTGTTAGCCGCCGGGGTGCCGATTTGAGGACGCTCAAGGCCGTCCATGGTGCCTACTCAGTTGCAAAGAATGTGAGCAGAAGCACT
>DPWB01000402.1 GCA_003527885.1 Candidatus Competibacteraceae bacterium | reverse complement strand
AGTCCGCTTTGTGGATCGGCGCGGCCGTAAGCAGAGCGGCGTCATGGTGGTCCGCTGGTTGGACGAGGAGCGGTATTTGGCGGCAAACCTGCCGGGATACGACGCCTATCGCCAGAAGGCGCGCCTTCGTCTGATCCCCTGGATCTGGTGAAAGGTGACGTGCAAACCTGACGAAAGGCCTCTAGGGGAATCGGGGCGCAAAAAATTCATGGGGCGTGTCGATTGCGCCGCGCTTCGTTCGACGCAAGAGCAAGCACGGATTTGGAACGGTTGCAGATCCGCGCCGCAACTCCCTTTCGCAGTCAACCCACAAGGTCATTCAACCCGATAGGAGCGACGACGATGCGCGTCATGGTGATCGTAAAAGCCAGCAAAGACAGCGAGGCGGGCGTGCTGCCGAGCGAACAGCTTTTAACCGAGATGGGAAAGTATAACGAGGAACTGGCTCAAGCCGGACTGCTGCTGGCCGCCGAAGGGCTTCAGGCCAGCTCCAAGGGCGTGCGCGTCAAATTCTCAGGCGCGCGGCAGAGCACCGTGATCGACGGCCCGTTCGCCGAGACCAAGGAACTGATCGCCGGCTTCTGGTTATGGCGCTGCCAGTCGATGGCCGAGGCGATCGACTGGATCAAGCGCGCGCCCTTCCAGGAAGGGGAAATCGAACTCCGTCAAGTTTTCGAGGCCGAAGATTTCGGTGACGCGCTCACGCCCGAACTCCGGGCGCGGGAAGAGCGGCTGCGGGCCCAAAGCGAGGCGTTCTGTCAACCCATAACCGGATAATCGGCGTTTTGAAAATCGCCCGTCCCGCCCATCGAATGCGGAGGAGCCCTGCATGAACGTGCAAATCTACCTGTTTTTCGACGGCTGTTGCGAGGAGGCCGTCGAGTTTTACCGCCGCTCGCTCGGCGCTGAAGTGAACAAGCTGCTGCGTTATAAGGACAGCCCGCAACCGCCGCCGCCGGATAAGGTGACGCCGGGATCGGACGACAAGATCATGCACGCCGAGCTGCGCGTCGGCGACACCTTCTTCATGGCGTCCGATGGCTGTAATGCCGGAACCCCCAGTTTCCAGGGGTTCTCGCTGTCGCTCGCGGCGTCCGACGCGACCGAGGCGAAGCGCCTGTTCGACGCGCTGGCGGACGGCGGCCAGGTGCGGATGCCGCTTGGCCCAACCTTCTGGTCGCCGTGCTTTGGCATGGTCGCCGACCGCTTCGGAGTGAGCTGGATGGTCAACGCGCTCACTTGAGCATGGCTTTGGCCCGCGCCAGGCCACCGCGCTTGTCCCGAGGGAGAAACCCTGATGCGCTTCATGATCCTCGTCAAAGCTACCCCGGCCAGCGAAGCGGGTTTGTTGCCGCCAGAAAGGCTCAGCACCGCCATGGCGGCGTACCGCGAGGGGCTGGTGAAAGCCGGCGTATTGCTGGATGCGTCGGGGTTGTACCCCACCTCCAAAGGCTGGCGCATTCGCTATGCCGGCGCAAAACGCACGGTGATCGAGGGACCGTTCGCCGAGACCAAGGGGCTGGTCGCCGGTTACACGCTGCTGCAAGTGAAATCGGAGGCGGAGGCAATGGAATGGGCCCGGCGCTTTCCCAACCCCGCCGGCGATGATCGGGACGGAGAAATCGAAGTGCGCCGGTTGGCGGAACTGGACGAGTTCGATCCCGGCGAAACCACGGAGTGGTTTCGCGCAATGGAGTCTGGAGCCGGTCGATAACCCGGGCGTCGCTCGCCCGTCGCCCCATCGTCGGCTATCGCGAGGACCGATCAATGCGGATGTCCAATGCCCATCACGCGGTCGAAACGGTCTGGCGGATCGAATCCGCCAAGATCATCGCGGCGCTCGCGCGGCGAGTCCGCGACGTCGGTTTAGCGGAAGAGCTGGCCCAGGATGCCTTGGTCGCGGCGCTGGAGCAGTGGCCCGAAAAAGGGATTCCGGACAATCCGGGCGCTTGGCTCTTGGCGGTCGCCAAGCACCGGGCCATCGACCTCATCCGCCACAAGACGCTGCACCAACGCAAGGAAGCGGAGCTCACCCACGCGATCGAAGGCCGGTTGCAGGATGCCGCGACCGTCAATCTCGACGCGCTCGACGATCCGGTCGGCGACGATCTGCTGCGGCTGATGTTCGTCGCGTGCCATCCGGTGTTGTCCACCGAGGCGCGGGTCGCCCTCACCCTGCGCCTGCTCGGCGGTTTGGCCGCCGACGAGATCGCCCGCGCTTTTCTCGTCCCCGAACCGACCATCGCCCAGCGCATCGTGCGGGCCAAGCGCACGCTGGCCGAGGCGCATGTCCCTTTCGAAACGCCCCGGCCGAGCGAACTTGCCGGACGACTGGCGTCGGTGCTCGAAGTCATCTACCTGATTTTCAACGAAGGCTACGCGGCGACGGCCGGCGACCGCTGGCTGCGGCCCGAACTGTGCGACGAGGCGTTGCGCCTGGGGCGCATCCTGGCCGAACTGACGCCGGCGGAACCGGAGGTGCACGGCCTGGTGGCGCTGATGGAATTTCAGGCGTCACGGTCGCGGGCGCGGGTCGGCCCTTCCGGGGAACCCATCCTGCTGCTCGATCAGCAGCGGGCGCGTTGGGATCGCGTGTTGATCCGCCGGGGGTTCGCCGCGCTCGCCCGCGCCGATGCCCTCGGCGGCGCGTATGGCCTGTACGCGCTCCAGGCCGCCATCGCCGCCTGTCACGCCCGGGCCGGAACCGGCCCGGAGACCGACTGGGCCGCCATTGCGGCGCTCTACGACGCGCTGGCGCAATTGACACCGTCGCCCGTCGTCGCGCTCAATCGCGCGGTCGCGCTGGCCATGGCGTTCGGGCCGGAAGCGGGGCTCGAGGCGGTCGATGCGTTGGTGGCGGAGCCGGCCCTCAGGAACTACCATCTGCTGCCAAGCGTGCGCGGCGATTTGCTGGTCAAATTGGGCCGTATCGGGGAAGCCCGGCCCGAATTCGCGCGGGCGGCGGCGCTCACCCGCAACCAGCGCGAGCGAAACCTGCTGTTGGAGCGCGCGCGAACATGAGGCGCGCCGGTGATTTCGCGGCGCGGGACGGTTCGCTCCCGCTAGCGGATACCGGATTTTCAAGAGGACGCTGTGGCTTGGTCGATATCGGCGACCGGTCCGGCCGGGAGAATGATGCGCACCGGATTGCCCAAGGCGTCGACGGCCACAGACAATTTTGTCGTCGGCCCACCCCGCGAACGCCCGATTTCCTGACGGCCCGCTTTTTTTGGGCGCCGGAGGAAGGCTGGTGGGCGCGAACACTGGTGGAGTCGAGGAACAGATGCTCCAAGTCGGCATCACCGTGCATTGCTGTTGCCATCCGCTCCCAGACGCCCGACTCGCGCCAGCGAGAGAAACGCACATACGTGCGGTGCCAGTGCCCAAACCCGGCAGGCAAGTCACGCCAGGGACCGTCAAGGTGTATTCGTTGATCTTGCGAAGATCGGTTTCCAGTTGGGTTTTGCTCAGGGTCAGCGCCACATACCCCATCCCTTTGAGCGTGCGCGCACCCTGCGGCGACCCGCCATAAATTTCGGGCCCGTAGTTTCCGTAGGGATCGGAAACGGATTTCGACACCGAGAAAACGGGTGCGAGTACCACCGTTCGATCGCTCCATTCGATGTGCCGGGTCCCGTCCGACAAGCGTGCCAACACGTCCGCGTCCGGCGCTTCGGGTCGGCCTCCTCCGCTCGCTATGGCTTTTCCGTCGGCGGACGCGACGAGAACGCCGAGCACGTTGGGGTAGGTGCAGACGGTTTCCAAAAGCGGGCGGATATTCTCCGAGGAGCCTTGGCTGAGCGCCAGCCTACTTTCCCCGACCAGCCGCTCGGCAAGCATTCGGCCGTTGCCGAGCAATTCCGCGTGCAGATAGGTGCTCAGCCGGTCTTGCAACAGCCAGAGAACGCCAAGCGCTGGGTTTTACCCACAAGTTTATGCTCGCTGGCCGACGGTAGTCGTAATCTCTAAAGCCTGCATGGACTGCCGCAACACGTTGAAACCCCGCCACAAGGTTTCCGATCCCGGCTCGCCGTCGCCTTTGCGCGCCAAAAAGCCACCTAATTGGGCCAACATCCGCACGATTTCTCGCATAGAGGGCGGTTCCGCCGGAGGGGGTTGTTGCTTCAGCAACACATAAATCGTCTGCCACTCGGCCGGACTGAAGGCTTGAGTACACGGTGCCGTGGCTTGCGACCGTGCAATCTGCGTCAAATAGTGCAATCGCCAGGCAACGATCAAGTACACTGCGATGCACCGCTCCAATCGCTGGGCGGTTTCCAACCGGAGGTCTTCGATCCGGCACCCTTGCTTGAGGATGCGAAAATACAATTCGATTTCCCAACGGGCTTGATACCAGCCGATCAACCGTTGGGCGGCGGCAAAATGATCCACCGGCAGGTTCGTCAACAACATCCACTCCAGCGCTGTTTCTCCGGCGGGCGGTTGCGATTCCCGGGCATAAACCGCCGTGACGGTCACCGGAGCTGGATTTCTACCCCGGCGATGTGCCCGATGGAACGTCACCGTCCGCGCGTGGACGCGCAAAGTCGCGACCCGTGCCCGACGGCCGGGACGCTTCGTGATCGAGACCGTTGTTTGACCGAGCACCGGCGCCTGCGCCAACCGTTCCCACAAGGAACCGTTCTCGCCGGGGGCCACCCGACGGTTGCACTTGGCCCGGATCAGATAACCGGCCCGATCCGGAACCTCCTCATCGAATTCACCGGCCAGAAACCACTCGTAAATATCGCCTTCCCGGTCCGCCACATTCACCACCAACGTCTCCGGATTCAGCGCCTGCAGCGCACAGGCCATGTCATAGCCCAGCAACCACCGATAGCTTTCCTTCTCCTCCAGCAAACAACGCTCGCGTCGCCGACCTGTCCGTTCTTGCGGACGTTGCCAGAAGTGATGGCCCAGCACCCCTAAATTCACTCGGCTTTCGCTGAACGCGACGCTCGGATGTAGCAGGTACTCCGCCCGTTTCGTCACGCGCAGCGTGCCCACCCCTCGTCCCTGCAAATCGCGGATATCACTCAGGAACGTCGTGTCTTGAACCAACAGGACCACCGGCTCTGCGGCGATACGCCGCAAGGTCGCGCGACTATG
>DPWB01000096.1 GCA_003527885.1 Candidatus Competibacteraceae bacterium | reverse complement strand
GTTTTGACTTGTTTTTTTTAATGATACGGCGACCACCGAGATCTACACTAGATCGCTCGTCGGTTTTCCAGCATGGCCGCCAGGCTGGCGGCATGGCCAGCACGGATGGCATGGCCGATCTGCTCGCAAAGGCGGGCGCCTGGATTGGTGTTTTTACCGCCCGCCCGCCGGTAAGCCAGATACTTTTGCATGGCTTGCTGGCGGGCTCGATCGGCGACCTCGGGATTGGGGACGGCTTGGCCGAGGTCGTTCAGGCCCCGCCGGATCGCCCAGTTACGCGCGGTGAAGCTGTCTGGCAGGTTGCACTCGCTGGCCCGGTATAGTTCCTGGCGGGCCTCGTCGTGCCGCCTGAGCTGGATCAGCACGTTCGCCAAATGGTTGCGAGCGGACTCCTCGCCGAGGCCATCGCCCAGTTGAGCGCACAGCTCGGACATGCGCCGATAGGCCAGGGCGGCCTCTTCCAGCTGGTTCAACGCCAGATGCAGGTGGCCGAGCTCGCCCAAGATTTCCGATATTTCGCCGCGGTTGCGTTGCCGCTCGGACAGGTAAAGCGCTTGCTGGCAAGCGTGCAGCGCGGCGGGCAATGCTTCGTTCAGTTTGTGGGCCACGCCGATCTGCCGCCAAGCGCGGGCGATCCCTTCCGATTCGCCCAGCGTTTCGAAGATGGCTCGGGCGGTATCGTACAAGATGATCGCTTCCGGGTAGTGGCCCTGACGCTGGCGCACTAAGCCCAACTGCATCTTGTTGGCCGCCAGGGTGAGGTTGGCCGTGCTCGAACCGGCGCGGGTGATCGCGGCTTCGTAGGCGGCGGCGGCTTCCTGGAGGCGTTGCAGGTAAATCAGGCAGTCGCCGATTTCCGCATCGGCGACCGCGACCATGCGGCCAGCGCTGGCGTTGCCGGCGTCAGCCAAGCTCTGGAACAGCCCGCGCCCCTCGGTCAATTCCCGCGCGGCGGACTCGGCGGCGCCGGCCAGCTTGAGCAGTTTTCCCAGCTGCAAATAGGCGCGCGCCAGATCGTAACGCGCTCCGGCGTAGGCCTCATCGCCGGCCGTCTGACATTGGCGCAGCAATTTGCGGGCGGCCTGAAGGGCCTCTTCGATGGACCCGCCATCGCGTAACCGCTCGACCCGCAGCCGCTCGGTTTCGAAGCGGATCCGGCTCCAGCCGGACAAAGCTTGGCCGGCGCGTTCGCGGGCGGCCACCGCTTCGTCCAGGGCGGTGGGCACGCCGAGGGTGGCGAACAACTGTTCCAGGCGGCTGGCCAAATGAGCGGTTTGTTCCGGTTTGGCGTGTTGCTGGTAATCGCGCAGCAGGGCCAGCAAGTTGGGCAGCTCCAACCGCAGGAGCCGCGTGGTACGGGCGCTGTCTTTGAAAGACTGCCGGTAGAGCGCTTCCAGCAATTGCTCCATGCCGGCGCACCAGCGCTCGCGCCAGAGCTGCCGCCGGTTGGCGGGCAACTGGCTGTTTAGATAATGGGACAACGCGATGTCCAAACGCAGGTGACCGTAGCCGCGATCCTCCGCCAGATCGAGATGGAAAAGCCGTTCGCAGAAGGCGTCGAGGTGCTGGGCATCGAGTTCGAGCGCTTTTCCCAAGACGAGGCGGTTGACGCCATCCTTGCAAAAAGCCAGAAGGGTCGAGCGGTCCCGGTCTTCGGGGGAAAGATGGCGCAACGCCAGTTCCAAGCTCAAAAAAAGCGGCCATTGCGGGTCGTTGCCATGAAGGCGCAACAAGTCGGCGCGGAGCGGCCCCCTTAAAGCGCGCAGGGTCGCGTGCGCGCCCCGCGCGCCGATTTCTCGGGCCAGGCGCTGCAAGGCGACAGGGTACCCGGCGGCCAGCCTGACCAGCGCGAGCAACTGCCGAAAGCCGCTGCCGCTATCGCTGGGCGGCGGCATTTCCCGAGCGGCGATCAGCGTTTTACCGACTAGCGTGATGGCCTCTTGGTCGTCCATGGCGCTCAGGGTGGTTTCCACCCAAGGTTGAGCGAAAGGCGGAGGCCCCAAGCGGCCCAACCCCAACAGCCGCAGTTCCGGCCATTCGTTTAAAAAGTCTTTCCAAAACAGGTCGAAGGCCGCGTCCTGTTCCGCCGGCCAGCGCTCCAACTGATCGAGCACGATCAGGGCGGGCCGGGTCCGCAAGCTTTGGCGGAGATCGTCGAGAGCTCGCCACAGGTTCGGGTAGCGGCCGACCGACCAGCGCTCGCCCTCGGGCAACAACTGCCGGCCGAGCGTTTCCAGCAGCGTGCGCGGATCGCTGGCGTCGTCACCGCGCGCGTAGGCCAAGTGGCGGTAGCGGCCGCAATGGGCCAGCCAGGTCACCAGGGCAATGGCGGTGGCGGTTTTACCGCTGCCGCCGGGACCCCGCAGGAAGACGGCGGGGCGTTCTTCCAGCAACCGTTCCAGGACCAACAGGTCGCGCCCGCGGCCGATGAAGCCGGTGGAGGGCGGTGGCGGCAACAGGCGCGGCGGGTCGAAACGGGCCTGCCCCAGCAGCCGGCGCCAAAGCTCCAACGGGGGGCGCAGACAGAGCCGGGGATCGCGTTCGCCCAGATACAGGTTGAAGCAAAACCAGTCTTGCAAGTGCACGCCGCCGCCGCCCAAGCCGGCCGCGCGGTAGCTGTCGCTGGCCAGACGGCGCTGGCTGGCGTTCGAGGCGTGGCCGATCTTCGCGCCGCCCAGCAATTCTTCATAAAACGTGCTCCAGAACTGCCGCTGAGTTTCCTGCGGAGTGTCGGGCCGCACGGTGATCACCGCCGCGACGCCAGCCTTCAACAACGCGGCGATCAGGCCGACGGTCGCGGTCGAAGGTGAGGCGCTATCCGTTGCGGCGCACAGCACCACCAGCCGGACGCAGTAGGTGGCGAGCAGAGACGCCAGCGTCGTCGCCGCGATGAAATGAGCTTCTCGACAAATCGGGGCGTGCAAGTCGTAGCTGGCCTCGAAGCCGACCAGGATCGTGTTGCTGTCGAGATCGTCGCGGAGATAGCTGTCCAGGTGGACGGCGGCGAACGGGCGTCCGGCCGACCAAGCGTCGTTCAAGCGTTTTTCCAGCGCGCCTGGGGTCGGTGGAGCCAGCAACTGCGGTTCAACCAAGCTGCCCAGGCCGTCCAGCGCTTCCAGCAGAGGCAAGGCGCTGCGTCGGTAGTCGGGATGGCCAGTCGGTTCGGTGTCGGGCCGGGGGCTGATGGCAAGCAGCCGCAGGGGTGGCTCTGACGCTGCCGAGGAGCGATCTAGGGGAGATCTCGGTGGTCGCCGTATCATTAAAAAAAAAAAACGCCGGGGGTGGGCGCGCGGCGCG
>DPWB01000345.1 GCA_003527885.1 Candidatus Competibacteraceae bacterium | reverse complement strand
CAAGCAGAAGCCTGCGATCGTGTTTTTTTTTTTCAAGCAGAAGACGGCATACGAGATCTAGTACGGTCTCGTGGGCTCGGAGATGTGTATAAGAGACAGCTCATCGCCATCCCCATTCTGATCTAGGTCTTCTTCAATTCGTCCCTGGTCTACAGCCTCATGCGGCTGTTCAAGGTGAATGACGCCGTGGCGGCCAAGGCCCGGTAAAGCGTGGCACGGTGGACCTTCAGCAGCTTGGCCACTTTCGGGATCGAACGGCCTTCCCCGATCAGCCGCTCGGCGAGCGTGAGTTGATCGCCGGTCAGCTTGGCGGGGCGCCCGAAGCGAACTCCCCGAGTCCGGGCGGCCACGCGCCCCGATCGAGTCCGTTCGTGGATCAACTCCCGTTCGAACTCCGCGATCCCGGCAAAGACGGTCAGGACCATGCGGCCCGCCGGCGACGTCGTATCCGCCCAAGGCTCGTGGAGAGAACGAAGGCCGGCCTGGACCGCCGTGAGCTGCTCGGCGATCTCCAGGAGGTCCCGAGTCGAGCGGGCCAGTCGGTCGAGCCGGGAGACCACCACCACATCCCCGGCCCGGAGTTGGTCCAGCAGGCGGTCGAGTTCCGGACGCGCCCGCTGCGCCCCCGAAAGCTTCTCTTCGTAAATGCGTTCGCAGCCGGCCCTTTCAGGGCGGCCTGTTGCAGGGTGAGATGTTGGTCCTCGGTGGACACCCGGGCATAGCCGATGAGCATGGTCAACCGCTGTGTTGCAAATATCATCGCAAAACAGTTTAGTTTCGCGACTGACTTTTGCAACCAGCGCGGGGCCGGCAAAACCCTTCTATTTCCAGCAGTTCCTGGACCTCACCGCCGGTGTCGCGAAACTTACGATTTGTGCAACTCGGCTTGCACTGGGAGTCCCCATGCCGGTTCGTTTCTTGACCGCCGCGCAGCGCCAGAACTACGGCGGTTATGCCGGGCCTCCGACCGCGGAGGAGCTGACACAATTTTTCCATTTGAATGACGCTGACTTGGCGCTCATTGCACCCCGGCGCGGGAATCACAACCGCCTCGGACTGGCCCTGCAGCTCACCACCGTCCGCTTCCTGGGCACCTTCCTGGAGGACCCGCTGGCGGTACCGGAATCGGTCCTGCGCAGTCTGGCGCGGCAACTGAACATCGCTGATCTGAATGGCCTTGAAGCCTACCGGGCCGGCGAGCAGCGTTGGGATCATGCGGCGGAGATTCGCACCCGTTACGGCTACCGCGACTTTACTGATCGGGAAGCGGGTTTCCGCTTGGCCCGCTGGCTCTATGGCCTATGCTGGACGGGTACCGAACGGCCCGGCGTCCTGTTCGAGCGCGCCACCGACTGGCTGCTCTCGTACCAGGTGCTGTTGCCGGGGGCCAGTGTCCTGGAACGCTTCATCGCGCGGGTCCGCCGCCGGGTCGAAGAGCGCCTGTGGCACACCCTCGGGCAAGGCATTACGGCCGAGCAGCACGCCCAGCTCGACCCGTTGTTGAAGGCACCGCCGGGAAGCCGAACCTCCCTGCTCGACCAGCTCCGCTCCGGGCCGGTCACGGTCAGCGGGCCATCCCTGGTACGTGCCCTGCAGCGCCTGCAATCCGTCCGCGATCTTGGGTTGACGCGGTCGATCACCCCTATTCCCCCGAGCCGTTTGGCTTTGCTGGCCCGGTTTGCGGCGTCCGCCAAGGTGAGCGTGATCCAGAGGCTCCCCGCGGTGCGGCGCCTGGCCACGCTGGTGGCCTTCGTGCAGAGCCTGGAAGCCACCGCCCAGGACGATGCCTTGGAGGTTTTGGAAATCTTGCTGCGCGACCTGTTCAGCGAGGCCGTGAGGGCCGACCGGAAGGCCCGGCCGCGCACCCTCAAAGACCTGGATCAGGCTGCCCTGACCTTGGCCGAAACCTGCGCCTTGCTGTTGGATGAGGCTGTGCCAGACCACGAACTGCGATCCCGAATATTGGCCCGAACCCCACCCGAGGTGCTGGAACAGGCGTTGCGTCAGGTCCATGCGCTGACTAGGCCGCCCCATGATGTTTATTTCCGGGAACTGGACGACCACTACCGGAGTGTCCGGCGGTATCTGCCCGCCCTGCTGAAGCACCTGCGGTTCGGCGCCACTCCAGCCGGGGCACCGGTCGTCGCCGCATTGGACTGGCTGCGGGTGAATGCCAACCGCACCAAGCCCGCGAACGACGCGCCCCGCGCGGTCATCTCCAAAGCCTGGCAGCGCCATGCGCTCGGAGAGAAGGATCAGGTGAACCTGCGCGCCTACACCTTTTGCGTGCTGGATGAACTCCGCTCCGCCTTGCGCCGGCGCGACGTGTTCGCCACCCCCAGCTGGCGCTACGCCGATCCGCGGGCCGGATTATTGGCTGGGGCGGAATGGGAAGCGGCCCGTCCGATCATCTGCCTCACCCTGGGACTCCCGTCCGATCCGCAACCCATCCTGGCCGCCCTGTCGGAAGAGCTGGATCGTACCTATCGTCACGTGGCGGCGCGCCTGCCGGAGAACCCGGCGGTACGGTTCGAAACCAAAGGCGACCAGACCGACCTGATCGTCAGTCCGCTCGATAAGTTGGAGGAACCGCCGTCGTTGATTCAACTGCGGGAGGCCGTCGCCGCGCGGCTGCCACGGGTCGATCTGCCGGAAATCCTGCTGGAGATCGCTACCCGGACGCGCTTTACCGAGGCGTTCACCCATCTCACCGAGCGCACCGCCCGCGTCGAGGACTTGGCCACCAGCGTGTGCGCGGTCCTTCTGGCCGAGGCCTGCAACACCGGCCCCGGGCCTCTGGTCCGCCGGGACATTCCGGCCCTGAAACGGGACCGCCTGGCCTGGGTGGACCAGAATTACGTGCGCGAGGACACCTTGATCGCCGCCAACGCCACGCTGGTGGCGGCGCAAAGCCGGATCGCCCTGGCCCAGGCCTGGGGCGGCGGCGAAGTCGCCTCGGCGGATGGCCTGCGCTTCATGGTCCCGG
The DNA here is from genome assembly GCA_003527885.1 of Candidatus Competibacteraceae bacterium. Classification (GTDB taxonomy): domain Bacteria; phylum Pseudomonadota; class Gammaproteobacteria; order Competibacterales; family Competibacteraceae; genus Competibacter_A. The sequence goes on along the minus strand of DPWB01000345.1, from coordinate 12,584 downwards.
TGCGCACGGTCCACGCCGGCCCGAATCCCAAGTATTTCGGTACCGGCTGCGGCGTCACCTGGTACAACCTGGTCTCGGACCAGTTCACTGGCCTCAATGCCATCACCGTCCCCGGCACCCTCCGCGACAGCCTGATTCTCCTGGCTGTGGTCTTGGAACAGCAGACCGAATTGCAGCCCACCCAGATCATGACCGATACCGGCGCCTACAGCGATGTGGTGTTCGGCCTGTTCCGGCTGCTCGGCTATCGTTTCAGCCCCCGGCTCGCCGATGTCGGCGGTGCCCGGTTCTGGCGGATCGACCCCACGGCCGATTACGGCGAGTTCAATGCCGTGGCCAAGTCCCGCCTCAATACCACCCTGATTGCCCAGCACTGGGATGACCTGTTGCGCCTGGCGGGTTCGCTGAAACTGGGTAAGGTGCCGGCCACGGGCATCATGCGCGTCCTGCAACGAGGGGAAAGTCCTACCCGACTCGCCCAAGCTCTGGCCGAGTTCGGCCGTCTTGAAAAGACACTTTACATCCTGTCGTACCTGGACGACGAAACCCGACGCCGCGCCACGCTCACTCAACTGAATCGAGGCGAGGGGCGGCATAGCCTGGCCCGCGCCCTGTTTCATGGCAAGCGTGGCGAACTGCGCCAGCGTTACCGGGAAGGCCAGGAAGACCAACTCGGGGCGCTGGGGCTGGTGGTCAACATCATCGCCTTGTGGAACACCCCGTATATGGAAGCCGTGCTGACTCAGCTGCGTCAGGAAGGTTATCCGGTCCGCGACGAGGACGTGGCCCGGCTCTCACCCCTGATCTTCGAGCACATCAACTTGTTGGGACATTATTCGTTTACCGTTTCAGAAGCCGTGATTCGGGGCGAACTCCGACCGCTACGCGATCCGGCCGAGGAGGACGCCTGAGCCATTTCAGGAGAAGCCTACCGGCTTAACCCGGTTTTCTGTTCCATTGATCCCCAAACCCCAACTTCCTTTAACGAGTTATCCCAACATCTTGTACGATTCTCAGCCAGATACCGACCGCCTGAATGAAGTTGGATTTGCCGGTGTCGTTCTCGCCGTATAGCAGGACGACTGGCGGCAAATCACTCACTGTGACGTCGCGCAGGCTGCGGAAGTTGCGGGCCGCGAACGAGGTCAGGTGCAAGCCATAATGCGCTTCGGAATTCACCGCATTTATCCTCCCACCAATCGCTGTCGGATGGTCTGCAACCGTTCGCGGGTTCTGCGATTGAAACCGATGGCTCCGCGAATCAGCGTCCAGGCGCGCTGGCGCTGGGGTTCGTCCAGGCCCGCCAACTGGTGCAACAAGGCATCGTCAATCGCTTCCAACTGTTCCCGCTGGCCGCGTCCGCTGTCCTGCAAGATCGCTTGCAGAGCTTGTAAGGCGGGAGTCGAGGCAACCCAATCCTGCTCGGCGACAGGTCGAGTTTGCGGTGTTGGTGTTGCTGGGTTGTGCGCTGTCACGGGGGGCGCTGGTTCGGGTTGTCCCAACACGCCCGCCGGCGTCGGCAATACTTGGCGGTCGCGGAATTGCTTGAGATTGGGGAGATAGGCGGTTTCTTCCCGTGGAGGTTGGTTTTTCCAGTCGAGCAACATCCCCAGCGTCCGCAGGCGGGGAATTTCCCACAATCCGGTGCCTTCCGGCACGGGCGATGTCGGCACGCTGCGGTTGTAATGCTCTACGATGGCCTTGCGAAACGCTTCGCGGGCTTCGGCCAATTTACCGTCCTGCTCGGCCTGCTCCAACCAGCCCTCCGCCGCCAGGGATTTATAACGCTTCACCGGATCGTACAGGGTTGTAGCGGCCTGAATGCGGACCGATCCCATCCCCAGTGGTTTGCCCATGCCCAGGTGATGGCGATAGTCCGCCGGCAGTTCCAGAGCGGCGAGCAGAGCACCTAATTCCAGCTTGTCGAGGTTCTCGAAACGCACCCGCCCACGGAATTCCATTCCCGGTTTCACCGGGCGGACGACGGTGTATTGCTTGATATGCTTGGTAAGTGGTTCGAGACGCAAATCCTCGTCAGCCGACCCTCGATGCCAGTACAGCTTGAAGCCGCGCAGCGCCGTGGTTGTCGAACCTCCACTATCAGGCGGCAGCGCTGAATAACTGAGCAGTTTTTCCTTCCGGCCTTCCGGGTCGCTCTGCACCAGGTAGTTCTGATATGAAGTCGGTTTGGGCGTGGATAGCACCGCCGGCCAGCGGATACCACCGTTTCCCTCCATAAACGGCGAGCCGCTGCCGACCCATTTGGCGTCGTCGAAACGCACCCGGCCTTTGTGCGACCCGGTTTGAGGTCTGTCCTCCCGTGGTTCGTCGTTGACCGTGCCGAAAATCGCCTCGGCCAAATCCAGCGAGCTGTCTGGGTCCACAGGCGCGTAATCGCCGGTGTAATTCTTATACGGCAGTCGGAAGAACAACGTGGGTCCGGTAAATTCCAGCTTGTTGCTCGCGTCCAGCAGATAGAACAGCGGATCGCCGGGCCGTTGTATTTTGCGGCAGGCAATGCCGCGTTGCTGATCGCGGTCCTCGCAAAACTGCTCCCACATTGCTTCTGGAATCGGGATAGCAGGAGCTTTCGTATCCTGCTCGTAAATCACCGTGTGCATATGGCGGCTACCCATTGGTCCCGAATAGATCAACTTGCCAGGCTCCATACCGGCTGGCACTGTGGCGGGACTTGCAGTCCGGGCAACCAGATTATCGGTACGGGCATAGCGCAGGGTAAGGCCGCCACGATGAGTGTAGGCTTTAACCGGCTCCGGCTTGACCCAGACATCCACCACTTTGTTCTCCTCCTCTTTCGAGAAACCGTGCCGTTCCAAAGTCTCCAGCTTCACCCGCACGAAGCTGACGCCATTAAGCTTGCGGGCCGGTCGTATTTGCCATTCTCCGGCTGTCCGGCCCGCTTCCAGATAGCCAGCCTGTACCCGGTCGCTGGGGTAGTCGAACTGCATCGGCCTGATTCGTTTGAGGAAGCGCTCGTTGTACGCCTGGCCGGTCGGCGTGTTCTGATCGGCCACCGCCCGATGCACCAGTTTTTCGTCGAGAATGCGCACCGCTCGGCCCTTCCCGGATCGCCGGGTAAGTCGGCTGTAGGCCAGGATTTCCACCAGCGCCCGCGCCATGCCGCGCAGGCTGGAGCCGGGAATGACCGGATGTCGTTCGTCGCCGAGGTGATAAAACGCCTGGCGCGGGCGGGATTGCTGGACCGTTTGTTCTTCCACGGCGGGCGGATAGGCGCAGCGGGTGTATAGCTCGGTCTCGGTGGTGATCGTCAGTTCGATGAAGCCGTGCAGGCGCTCCGGGTCCAGCCGGTCGTGTTGCCGGAAAGGTTCGGTGTGGAAAATCGCCTCTGGCAGCGGTACGAAATTGTACGGAGCCTGGCCACGCCGGCTGTCCAGCGCGGGGGTCATGTGTTCGGGAAGAGGCATGTTGTTCTCCTTCTAGGGTTCCAGCGCCAGCAACCGATGCTCGGCCACGCGCAACAAGCCGGTTTCCGACTCCATCGCCAGATAATGGCGGGCTCGCAGTCGTCCGAGTTCGGATAACCGCAGGCCGTAACTCTGTTCCTGCCAGGCGGCGTATTCCTCGCCGGCAGCACCCTCGCTCACGAGACGGGCTTCCAGACCGGCATCGACGCGCCATGCTCGCAGTTCCCGTTCGGCGTCGAACAGCCGCAGGTTGAGCAACGTGTCATGCCGCAGCAACGCCGCCACGCCGATGCTGGCGTTGGTGGTCAAATCCAGTTCGCCGTCTCGCAACCGGCCCCAGATGACGCCGCCGAAGGTTTGGCCAAAGAGCCAGCCGGTCGGCCTTTGCCAAGCGGTGGTCAGAGCCGCACGCAAATCGGCGCCGGTCAATTCCGTCGGCTCGAACTGGAGATACCGATTTTCCAGATGAACCTTGCTCATTGGCCGTCTCCGCTGCCGAGATAGCGGTGCAGGGCGCTAAACTCCGCCTGAAACGCTGCGGCGGGTTCGCAACGGACCGTGCCGTCATCTTGCAAATACAGCTCGACCGGCGGCTCGGTGACGATGGCGAACGGTTTACCGGGCAGCGGTTTCAACCGACCCCGTCCAACTCCGCTTTCCGCTCCGACCGCCAACTCGCCGGCGGCCAGGTCGCGCAATGCCAGCAGCAGTAACGCCCGCGCCGGTTCGACCCAATCCTCGTCGCTGGCTCGCAGGCGCAGTTCCAGCTTGACCTCTCCGCCGTATTGGGCGTCCTCGGTAAACAACAGGCTTTCCACCGCGCCGCCGGTCCACGGATCGATCCGCACCCGGGTGTGGCGCAACGATTGGCCACCTTTTATGGACGCCTCGCGGACTGTGACCCGCGAAGCCCAAGCCTTTTGGTCGCTACGGATTTCGGCCAGCCCGAACATTTCACTTACCAGCCCGTCGGCTACATCCTGCTTGCCAGACTGACCGGCCAAGGTCAACGCGATGCGCCGGCAGCGATGGCGCAACACACCGCCCAATGAGGTGGCCGGCAACACGCTTTCCAAGGCCGAAGCGCCGTCTTGCCAGCGCAGGCGTTGCAGGTGACTGCGGTCCGATTGATCCGGGTCATGGCCTTCCGAACCCACCAGCAGCGAACCGGCCAGCTTCAAATTCAGAATCACGCTGAAATCATGAGTCTCCGTCGGCGGGGGTAGAGCCACCTTCAGGTATTTCGCCAGAGCGGCGGTATCCCGGTACGCGACCGGCGCGACCTTCGGCCAGTCCTCCGGCAGACCGTGCAGTTGCCGGCCCAGCCAAGCGTACCAACCAGCGGGCGTATCGAGCGGGTAATTCTCTACTTGCCAGTATCCTTCTGGCCCGGCCATCAACCGGGTTTCGCCGAAACCGCGCCGAGTCCGCGCACCGAGCACCAGTTGACCGTTTTCCAAAGTCAGCAGGATGCGCAACAGGCCGCGCAGTAACGCTTCATCCTTTGTTGGTTCTCCAAATAGCTCCAGTTGACCGCGCAAACGAAAGCGAACCCCGACCGGGAGCAGCTCCAGATCGTATTTTTTCTTGTCAGCGGCTATCCCCCGACAGGCATCAATCGCCACGCCGTCGCGCAATTCCGTGGGAACCGATCCCGCTTGCTCGATGGGCGCATCGCCGAGCAGCAAGCGGGCTTGTTTGCCTTGTGGATCGTTCCACTCGGCGCCGAACAAGGCTTGGGCCGCGTCTTTATCCATCCTGGTCAACAGCGCCCGCAGCAGGCCGGTCAGGGTCGCGCCGGGCAGATAAGTCCGTCCCTCCCCGTCGCGCAGCAAGGGGCGATCCGAAGTCGCATCGGCATCCGCGCCGCCGAGATGGCAAGGGGAAGCCAGTTCCAGCAGGCTGGTCCATACCAGGCGGCGGCCTATTTCACGGTATTTCAGAAAATGGGCGGTCATCATTCACCCCCGTACTGTCGTGCCGGCGGATTGCTTTTGCGCGCGCCGTCGTAACTGTTCGCAAAACGCATCCAAATAGGTTTGCAGCAACCGCCAGTGGTCGTCATCGCCCAACAGGTCGATCTCCAGCTTGAGCCGCTTGCAGACATCGGTTACTTCCGGGCAGCCAATCCATTTCGGTGGATTACGGTCTTCGCCCAACATCCAGGCGATCAGCCAGTCGAGCAAGGTTTTTCCGCCCCGGCGAGCGCGCGTCAGCGCCTGCCCCGCCTTTTTCAAGCCCTTATCCTGGGGCCGATAGCTGGCTCGCAACAGAAAATTTTTCACCTCGTCCGCAGTGGCGGCCGTGCGAATGCGCGCTCGCAAGCGGCCGATCAAGGCCGCCGATGTTGGCGGCCGGATGACTCCGTTAGCATCTTCCACAGCGCGGTGGATGAGCGCCCGCCGCAGGGCGTTGCGCAGCAGATTGCGTTGCAGGAAAACCAGTTCCGGGGAGAGCGGAGAAGAGGGTGCTTCGGGCTCCGAATCCGCCAGAAATTCCTCTTCCTCGCTGGTCTGAATTTCAAGGGCGCCATGCCACTGCACCGTGACCCGACCGAAGCCTTCGGTCCGCCGCACGCCGATACCTTGCCAAAGCAACTCGGCCAGCCGCGCCGGCTCCGGTCGGGCATTTTCGTAAACCAGCACACTGCCGGCGGTCACTGCCGGATGCGACGGGCGCGGCATCCGCCAGTGGGACACATAGCCGGTCACGGAGCGATTGCCGAGAAAACGGGCTATCGGCTTTTGGTCGATTCCCAGCGCCTCGCGTAAATCCCGTTCCAGCGCCAGGGGATCGGGCAGACCGTGATCGTTGACGCCCAGATAGTCGGACAACAGAGTAACGGCCAGCCGGCCTTGCTCCTGTTCCTCATCCGTGAATTCTTGCCGTGCGGGAGCTTCCCGCCAATCTTCGGCAGCGGCTTCGTCGAGTATTTCCACTTGCGCCCAACCACCGTAGGTGGCGGTGCGCGAGCGGCCAAGCGGTAAGGGTCCGGCTTCCAGCAAGGCCCGGATAACGGCGGCGTCCTCCGCTGTTTCGCAAAGGATATGGCCGATGAACCGTTCGCCTGCGGCCAGCGAGACATACGAGAACATCACGCCATTCCTGGAGCGTCCGGCTTCCCGGTCGTCGCGAGTGTGGTGCAGGCGGGCGGTCAGCTTGAGTTGGCGCCCCCCTAACCGGCATATCGTTCGTTCTGCACCTTCAGTCTCTTGCAACCCCACGAACGGTAGATCAAGGGGTTTCCATTGAGTATTGGGTTCGTCAGTGACCAAGTCTTTGAAAAATGGACTCGCTTGATCGAACGCCCGGTTCAATTCGTCCTTACGTCTAACCATACTCAGCGGGCACGGTAACAATCGCTTGCCGTCCTGGCTCGCCGCGTAGGCATTCAACCACCGTATCGAGCCGTCGAGGAAATAACGCTGAAACACCGAGTCGCCAGCCGGATCGGCGCAAGCGGGGCGTTGCTGACCCAGCCAGCGCCAGGCCAGGGCGCCGAGCACGGCGCTACCGCTGATGTAAGGCCGGGTCCCGACGGTGCTGGTCTCGCCGCCCGCCATAGCGAGCACGGCCGGAGCGGTGAGCGTCAACCGATAAGCGATCACGCGCTGGCCAGTGGCTACAGGGCTCGACGGTTCCGGTTGAAAAGCGGACGGCTCGGTAGCCGGTGACTCGGTCGGCGGTTGCCTCAGGGCGATCAGCCAGGATGCGGTCACATCTCGTTCCTGTTCGTCGAGCACCCGCACTCGCACCTCGCCCCAGCCGTGATTGCGATGCAAGCCGGCCCGGCGCACGGCTACCGCGCAGGCGGCAAACAAAGCCTGCTCGGCGCTGTCGAGCGGTTGGCGGGCATCGACCGGCGCGCGCAGCCGCAGACCGGCCCGCAACAATCGGGCGCTGCGCAGGCTATGCGCTTCCGGCGCGCCGCTCTCGGCGTCGATCTTGGTCTGGTGGCGGACGGTGGTCAGGGCGGCCAGCATTTCGGCCTGAGTCCAGTATTGCCGTTTGTGCGGCAGATGCCGATTGCACTGGACCGCTGCTTGCAAATCGTCCGGCAAATGACCGTCGCCGAAGGTGAGACTGCATCGCTCGGCCTGAAAGGGCGTACCGAACAGACGGGTCGCTACCTTATGCCAGGGACCGTTACCGTTCTTTTCCAAGGCTCGCAGAATCTGCGCCAGTTCTTCCAACAGTAAGCCTTTCAAGGTCCGCCCGCGCACGATGGGCAATCGGGTTCGCGGATCGGTTTCCAGTTCGGTATCGACAGTACCGACTCGACCGCCGCCGCTGCCGGCAAAGCAGGTGTCGGAAAGCAATTCCATTTCCAGATACAGTTTCATGGCGATTCTCCCACCGCCGGTTCCGCTTCACTGCTTGTGGAGTAGCAGCGTAGCGGCAACATCCGGTCCATCAGTTCGATGGCGTCCAGATAGGGAGTTTCGTTATTGGGGAAACCATCTGACATCGGTAAGTTTTTTGGTTCCGGCAGCCACAATCCATCCGCCTTGCGATCCCACTCCTCGGCGCGCGAGAGGCCGAAGCGGTCACGCCAGCGATCGAGATGGATTTTGGTAACTCTGGCGCCCTGATGGAGAACGCCGGCCAGTTCTTTGAAACGGGTGTGGGTTTCTTCCTGTTGTTGCAGTGCATGAACCAGCTTATTGCGGAACCAGCTCCAATCCCGGTATGGCGTTGTCGCCGGCGGATCGCCGACCACGTAATACGGCCGGGCGTGCAACTGCTCCTGCTTGTCGCTGGCGGCGCGATACAAGTCACCTTTCCGTCGCTGATCGTGCGTGGTTAAACCGGCGCCCGCGATGAATTCCCAGTCCAGCGCCGAAATTTCGGCCGACTCACCGTGTTCCTTGCGCAAATACTGTTTGGTTTTCTTGCATAAATCCTCGGCCAACTGGTAGGCGCGATAAAACGGGTAATGCACGCGAACTAGGGCGATGCCGGCGCAGGCATGGGCCGGCTCGCCCAGCAAATTGCAGGTATTTCGATGCCACTCTTGGAGCAGTTTGGCAGCCAAATCCAAAGCGATGCGAGCATCACAGGCCAAGGTGATGTCGTCACCGCCATAGACAATAGGGCGGACTGGAAAACAGGGTTTGCGGCTCTGATCATCGATGCTCAGAGAGAATCCACCTTGGTCCACATTTCTAATTCCATCGAGATTGGCTGTTACCCAATCCAAAGCTGCTCGCAGAGTACGCTTGCCGGCTTCATTGACCTGCTTGGACAACTCACACAGTTCTGGAAGCGAATGGGCTTTTTCAAAACGCTGGCCCATGCTGTTGCCATCGAAATGAATGACCCCCAACGTACTTTGCTCGCCGTGCGAACGTCCTAGCTGATCGAATTGATTGGTCCAGACCAGATCATCAGGCAAGGGATATATTTTTTGCAGATACTCAGCGGCTTTCTTACCGTAATCCAGGCGAGCCTTGGCGGCGGGTCCAAGCCATTTTTCATTCTTTTTATCCCATTTTGCTGCTGATTCTCCAGTCGATGCGCAAGCGGCTGTGAAGCCAGCGCCATCAAACACGGCTGGCGGCCAACGGCCCGCTTTGTTGGCGTGTAACTGTCGATACAACGCTTCCCGCCTCGCTTTGAAGTCGTCATCACTGCCATCCCAAGATTCATGGGTGCAGGCCACGTATAGGCCAGGCGCAGTTTGGTGCAAGCAGCGGCTGAGTTCGGTGGCGATTTGTTTGGCCTGATCGAGATCGGCTGTCGTCACCATCGCGTTGCCACCGCCGGACCATTGGAATTCAGCACCCATCTTATTAGAAATGATTGGCAACCATTCATCCAGCGCCTGTTTGACGAGGTAAGAGCCACCCAGATTTTCTTGAAGGATGTTGGAACCAAAGATATACGGCTGAATACCGGTGAGGTCATAGAGAGAAAGGTAGCTCATGTCCGCAATACCCATTCCTCTATGCCTTTTTGCAAAGTGACTAGGTGAGCTTGTTGGTCAGCTTGGCAAGGCGCCTGTCCGCCCTTGATATGAGCTTGACCAAACAAGCGCAGGGTATCGTAACCTGGCCAATGTTCCGCTTGGACGGTCTTTAATACTGATTGAGGGTTGTTATGGAGACAAACTATTGCGGCGCAGGCATGTTCGCCGCCGATGCGGGTAGTACGGTTATTTGCTTCAAAAAGTTTTGATTTTACTAAATAATTATTGTCATCGACCGTACAGGAAAACAAAAATAACCGGTAGCCACGCACAGCGACAACATCCATCTCGAAGCTATCTGGCTCATCGCCAATAACGACATTGTGATGAACTTCATCGAAAAGTTTTTCACCGTCAGTCGTGATCATACGGCTGAGCTGATCAGCTAGCCATACTTCCAACCAGAGACTATATAGCCATTTGGCATTATCCAGATTGGTTTTTGTCTTAACTTTTCTATCGGAACTATCTCCATCGAGCCAACGGCTGAAACTTTCGATGTTTGTTGCCGAAACACCCAGTTTATGAAACAGACTGCTGAGATCCATTTTGAAAAATGCACCGGTCGTTTTAAAATTGGATTCTTTGGCAGCTTGCCAATCACATTCGATTGGGTCATCGAAATCGTAGTCATTGAACTTAGCAAGCTTTCTTTCGCAGTAAAGGGGAGGTAAATAGCCTCGGTACTTATCAAATCCGTCGTTGCAAACGCAACGATGAATTATTGTCGCCAAATTTAACCTTTTTTCGCCTAAATGTTGGTCGCCTAGTTTCTTGGGTTGTTTGCCAAAGTGGAGTTGGCAGAGTTCAGCGAGACTCAGTTTTGGTAGTTGTCTTTCTTGCATTGGGTTTCTTGTAGCATCATCAAAGTACAATCTGCCATCTGATCCCAGATAGCTGGCATTTTCTGATCGTCCACCTTTCTCTTTCCAAAACGAATGGACGTGAACCGCCATCAATTTGGTTCCACCGGTATAATTTAAATTGGTATTTGGCCAGTCTTCGTCAATTCCTCCTAATGTTGCACAGATAGATTTCGCTTTTTGGTGATCCTTGATTTCCAATAGCGAAACTTCGCAATTGGGTAATGTTTTCTTGAGGTGATTACTGATACGGTCTGTAACCTGCAAAACATCGCCAGTGTAGAGCAACCGTAGACGGTTTGGCTCAAGTGCGCGAACGGGAACGACGACGGGCAAAGGATTGGAACCGACTGTAGCGACTAAAACTGTCATTTTAATAATCCTCTTCCAATTTTCATTGATGCCGCTAAACAATTTTTGAATTGATAAACAGCAAATGATTATCGCTTCGGATAGGTTAAATGCGATCCTCTCCGCACCTCAGCGGCAGTAATGAGCAAGTGAATTTCAGTGAAAAAAATGGGGCTAGCCCAAGAATCAGGGCGTAGCAGCTCTCGGTCACAATCTGCGGTGGCAGGCCGGTGACGCGGAGCAGGAGGCGGCGAGGGTAACGGTCCGAGTTCATGGCGGCGTCCTTCTGCTCTGAGCATAATTCAATTGCCGCGAGAGTAAATTATCCCTTTTCAAAAAGCGGGACCGGCAAGCTTGCCGGTCAGATGAGAAGCCGGTAGCGCCCCAAGCCCATGACCGCGCCCTTGCCGGCGTGGGTCCATTGACCGAGCCAGAGATAGGGCCAGAACGGTTCTAGGTCGGTGCCGCTCAGTTCAAATTCGCCCACCAGCCCGCCCATTTGCAGCAAGGCGTCTTGACGGGAGGAATAGCGGGTCCAGTCGTGCCAGCGCAAGTGCGCGGTTTCGATGCGAACGGCTCCGGCGGCACGGGTCAGCCCGGCGAAGTCGGCCGCCAGCGGCGCGTTGGTGTGGAAAGCGGTCAGCAGCGAAATCCGGCGCAACAAGTTGGAAAACAACGCGCTGAACTGGAAGGCTTCGGGTCCGACTAATTTTTCCGCTTGCCGCAGCCGCAGGGGCGTGTCCAACACCACCGTCAGCCGCCGTGGGCAGGTCGGGGGATTTGGAGCAAAGGGCGGCGCAGGTTGCAAGGGCTCGCCGGGGCGGTAGATCGGTCGCCAGCCCCCATCAGAGGTTTGTTGGGCGACTTGGCTCAGTTCCAACCGGCCGGCGCTTGGACCGATGCCGCGCTGGACCGCCCGGTCGAAGGCGTGCAGCACGTAGGGTAGGTGGCGGTTGCCCTGGCCGAACAGCACCACCTCCAGACCGACGGCGGCGTTGGCCGGGTGGGGGCCGCCCGCGCCCGGGCGCACGACGTAGGGGGGCGGGGCGGTCGGGTATTTGCGCAGCTTGCCGGCGGCGGGATCGGGCGGCGTTTCGAACAGGTAGGGATAGAGACAGGTGCGGTAAAGCAAACACGGCGGGCAGGTCGGCTCGCGGGTGGTGCAGGCCAGCCGTTTCAAGGCGCGGCCGAACACCCCGCGCCAAGCCGAACCGGCGTAGGCCGGCAGACGGACCGGAGCGAGCGCGGTGAAATCCAGCCGGTAAACGGCCAGCGGCAAAACCGGAGGCGGGATGGAGTGAGTGGAAAGGGCGGGTGCGATCACCGGAAGGCCTCGAAAGCATAATGGCGGTTCGTGAAAGTGTAAGCGCCGGCGGGAAGTGTTGAAAAAGCGTTCTGACGCGATTTTGAGGGCGTTTCGTCCGACGAGGGGTGGCCACCGATCAAAATGGCAGAACCGACTCACAATTGCCGGGGCGGCAAACTTGCCGGGCAGGCTCGATTTGAGTCCGGTTGACCGCCCTCCGGAGCGTCGTCCATCCTTGGGCTCCTTCAAAGGTGATTTTCCGCCGACGACGATGGCCCCCCCTCATTTCATCGCACCCGTTCTGGCCGGCCTCGTTTTCGCGGGTTGCACGGATCGAGACCGGGAGCTCGCGCCCGTCATCCCGCCGCTGCCGGCCGAGACCGTGCGGCGGGCCAAGGCGGGCGACGCCGCCGCCCAGTTCGCGCTGGCCGATCGCTGCCGGGCGCTGGAGCAATCCAAACTGATGCTCCACTGGCTGCGCGAATCCGCCGAGCGGGGCTATCCGTTGGCCCAGACCAGCTTGGGCGTGCTGTACCTCAACGGGGACGGCGTGCCGCTGGACCTGTCTCTTATACACATCTCCGAGCCCACGAGACCGTACTAGATCTCGTATGCCGTCTTCTGCTTGAAAAAAAACAAGCCAACGAGAC
>DPWB01000078.1:9076-9282 GCA_003527885.1 Candidatus Competibacteraceae bacterium | reverse complement strand
TTAGTCTCTTGCGTTTTTAGACAAGCAGAAGACGGCAGACGAGATCTAGTACGGTCTCGTGGGCTCGTAGATGTGTATAAGAGACAGCTGTACATGTGGGCCGGCGGCCACCACCTGCACTGGACCGCTCTGCCCGACTGGGTGTCCAGCCTGTCGGCCACCTTCTCGATCCTGTTGCTGATGCCTTCCTGGGGCGGCATGATCAA
>DPWB01000078.1:0-8785 GCA_003527885.1 Candidatus Competibacteraceae bacterium | reverse complement strand
CGGCATCATGACCTTGTCCGGCGCGTGGGACAAGCTGCGCTCCGACCCGATCATGCTGTTTTTGATCACTTCGCTGTCGTTCTACGGCATGTCCACCTTCGAGGGTCCGCTGATGTCCTTAAAGAGCGTCAACGCGCTGTCGCACTACACCGACTGGACCATCGGCCACGTCCATTCGGGCGCGCTGGGCTGGGTGGCGCTGGTGAGTTTCGGCTCCTTCTACCATCTGATCCCGCGCTTGTACCAGACCAAGCTCTACAGCCAGACGCTGATCTACGTGCACTTCTGGCTCGCCACCATCGGCATCGTGCTCTATATCACCTCGATGTGGGTCGCCGGCATCGGCCAGGGTTTGATGCTGCGCAGCTTCGACGATTACGGCAACCTGGCCTACACCTTCATCGAAACGGTCGAGTTCATGCACACGCCGTATGTCTGGCGGGCTTTGGGCGGCGCCTTCTTCGTGGCCGGCGCGCTGGTGATGGCCTACAACCTGGTGATGACCGTGCAGGCGTCCCGCCGCGAGCAGGCGGCCTTGGAAGCCAAACTGGCGGCCAAACTGGCCAAGGCTTGACGCACGCTTTGCGGAGATCGAACGACCATGCGACACGAACATATCGAAACCAATTCCGCCCTGATGCTGTTGTTGATCTTGGTGGTCATCAGCATCGGTGGCTTGGTGGAAATCGTCCCGCTGTTTTACATCAGCGAGACCATCGAAAAAGTGGACGGCGTGCGTCCCTATACCCCCTTGGAAAGCCGGGGGCGCGACATTTACGTGCGGGAGGGTTGCTACCTGTGCCATTCCCAGCAGATTCGGCCGTTTCGCGATGAATGGCTGCGCTACGGCCATTACTCGCTGGCGGCGGAGTCGCAATACGACCATCCGTTCCAGTGGGGGTCGCGGCGCACGGGGCCCGATCTGGCGCGGGTAGGGGGTAAATACTCCAACCAGTGGCAGGTCCAGCATTTGAAGAACCCCCAATCGGTCGTGCCCCAGTCCATCATGCCGCGCTATCCGTGGTTGCTGGAGCATGATCTGGACTATTCCGACGCGGGCGCCCGGATGCGCGCGCAACGGGCGGCGGGCGTGCCTTACTCCCTGACGCAGCAGGAGTACGACGCCAACCTCAAGCGCTTCGGGAAAGATATCGCCGATCAACTGGACATCAACCAAGCGCAGGACAGCTTGCTCAAGCAGGCCCGCGAGCGTGATTTTGACGGTTTCCCCAACCGGGTCACGGAGATGGAAGCGTTGGTCGCGTACTTGCAGGTATTGGGCACCATGGTGGATTTCACCAAGTACGACGAAGGCTATTTTGCGCAATTCCGTTAATTCCGAATCGCGCCCCCGCGCGGGGCGCGTTGGAGTTCGCTCCGATGGTTGACTGGCTGCTGTGGTTCACCCGCATGGAGAATTCCAAACCTTTGGCCCTGGTGCTGTTTTTCGGAGCCTTCTGCGGCATCCTGATTTACGTGTTCACCGGCAAACAGCGCGCCAAGCGCTTGGAATCGTATAAGTACATCCCGTTCGACGACGATGGGCCACCGCTGTCCGACAGTTTGCGATCCGAACAACGATCCCAATCCCGCAAGGTGATGGACAATGAGTGAAAAAATGCACGAACAACAATCGACCGGTGCCGTCCAGACCACCGGGCACGCCTGGGACGGCGATTTACAGGAATACAATAACCCGCTTCCGCGTTGGTGGCTGTGGTGTTTTTACGGCACCGTGGTCTTTTCGGTGCTTTATTGGTTCATCTACCCCTCCTGGCCGGTCGGGCAAACCTGGCTCAAGGGTTTCGGCAGCGTCAGCTACACCGTGACCGACAAAGCGACCGGCCAGCAGAAAGAGCAGGACTATCGCTGGAACACCCGCTCGCTGCTGCTGGAAGACCTCAGCGACGCCGCCAACAACAAGCAGCGCAAGGACATGATGGCCAAGGTCCAGGCGGCCGACTACGAGCAGGTCCTCAAGGACCCCAAGATGATGGAGTTCGCGCGCTCGGTCGGCAAGGGGCTGTTCGGCGACAATTGCGCGGCCTGTCACGGTCGCGGCGGGCAGGGCGTCGCCGGGTTGTATCCGAACTTGACCGACGATGATTGGTTGTGGGGCGGCGACATGGCCCAGATTCATCAAACCCTGGTGCAAGGCCGCAACGGCTTCATGCCGGCCTTCGGGCAGGTGCTGAAGCCGGAACAACTGGACGATGTGGCCGAGTACGTACTGACCCTGGCCAGCGAAACCCGGCCGAGCGATGCGTCCGAGCGCGGCAAGGAGATTTTCCACGGCCAAACCGGCGGTTGCTACTATTGCCACGGCGCCGACGCCAAGGGCGTACCCTCGCAGGGCGCGGCCAATCTGACCGACAAGATTTGGGCGGTTGCCGACGTGCCCGCGCAAAAGAACCTGCCGGATAAAAAAACGGCCCTCAAGAACTTCATTTCGTCTGGCGTGAACAACACCCGGATCATGCCGCCTTGGAAAGACCGCTTGTCGCCGACCGATATCAAGCTCTTGGCGGTTTATGTCCGTCAGTTGGGCGGCGGCAAGCAGTAGCTTACCGCCGCCCACTACAAGGCCGGTTGGCTCGCCGATCCACTCACCCCCCGCTCGGGGGGTGAGGCGTTTATCCCCAATAATATTAATACTTGCTAATATTCTCTGCTTCACGGGGCGTCCGGGCTGGCTGGCCACCGCCCGCGCGCCGCCGACCGACATTCGGCAGCGGCTTCCTTGGCGCACCCTGTAACCGTCCACGCCGTTCAATGGTACATCGAGTGGATCATGTCCGAAGAAACAGCCCAGCTTTATCAGAAGCGCATTCAAATCTATCCACGTTCCGTCAAGGGGCGATTTCGCAATCTCAAAACCGCCGCGCTGGTGTTGGCGTATGTGATTTATTACCTGCTGCCCTGGCTGCGCTGGGATCGGCCCAACGCGCCCGACCAAGCCGTGCTTTACGATTTGCCGGGCCGGCATTTCTACATCTTTGGCTTGACCATTCAGGTGCAAGACATCTTCTGGCTGGCCGGCGCGCTGATCATTTTCGCGATCCTGCTGTTTTTCGTCACCGGCTTGGCCGGACGGGTCTGGTGCGGTTATTTCTGCTTTCAGACGCTGTGGACCGATCTGTTCATGATGGTTGAGCATTGGGTGCAGGGCGAGCGGCCGGCGCGGATGCGGCTCGACAAGGGACCGTGGAATCGCGAGAAATTCGCCAAGAAAGGCGGCACTTACGCCTTGTGGCTGCTCATCGCGTTCTGGACAGGCCTGACCTTTACCATGTATTGGACCGACGCGCCGACGCTGGTGGTGGATACGCTGCTGGGGCGAGCGCCGTATCCGGCGTACTTCACCACGTTCCTGCTGACCGCGACGACCTTCGTCATGGCGGGTCTGGCCCGCGAGCAGGTCTGCACCTACATGTGTCCCTACGCGCGCTTTCAAAGCGCTATGTTCGACCATGACACGCTGATCGTGTCCTACAACCAGCGGCGCGGCGACGGTGAAAAAGGGCGCGCCAAACTCGGTAAAGGCTTGAAAACCCGTGAAGAGCGCCAGGCGCAAGGGGTCGGGGATTGCATCGAATGCGGTTATTGCGTGCAGGTGTGTCCGGTCGGCATCGACATTCGCAAGGGCCTTCAGTATCAGTGTATCTCCTGCGCGCTGTGCATCGACGCCTGCGACACCATCATGGACAATTTGCAGTGGCCGCGCGGCTTGATCCGCTATACCTCGGAAAATGCCCTCAGCGGCAAGAAAACTAATCTGATCAAGGCAAAAACGATCGGTTACGGCGTGATTCTGGTGGCGGCCATCGCGATGTTGACCTGGAGCATCCTGACCCGCTCGCCTTACACGGCGACCGTCGAACAAGTCCGTCAGCCGTTGTACTCACAACTGACCGACGGCAGTACCCGCAATACCTACGAAATCAAGCTGAACAACAAGTTGACGGCGCCGATGACGGTGGGCATCGGCATCGAAGGCGCGACCGGCGCGATTCTGGACATGGATGGCATGGAGCGAATCGCGCTGGAGCCTCAGGAGCGCATCAAGTTGCTGGCGCGCGTGCAAATTGCGCCCGACCCGACCGGAAAGGGCGAACATATCGATAAGATTACGTTCGTCATCAAACCCTTGGAGGGGGTGACGGCCGAACCGATCCGCCGGCGGGTGCCGTTCTCCACGCCGGATGACGGGCGATGACCGACCTGTTGCTCAGCCTGGCCGGCGGCGCGGGGCTGAGCCTGCTGGCCAATGCGGCGCTGGTTCGGTTCGGTCGGACTAGCGCCAAGCAGGCCGCCGCCGTGGTGGCCCTGGCGACGGTGGGCCTGTATGTTCCCTATAGCGTCATTCGTTGGCCCGGTGGTGACATCTTCGCGATCCATTTGGGAATTTACCTGCTGGTTTCGCTGGCTTGCGGGATGTTGCTGGACAGTCGGGCCAGTGGTAAAGGCGTGCATTGGGGACCGGCCGCGATTACCGGCTTTTTCATCTTCGTGGCGATAGCTGGCGCGGTGTTCGTGGCCATTGCCGAACGCGGCCTCACGCCGGCCGTTTGGGGTCGCTGGTTGCCGGCTTCCGAGAGCGGCCGACAGATCACCTCGGTATTTCCGGGAGTGATCTCGCACGATTTCCATAAAAAGGAAGCGCTTTATAACCAATACCTTCAGCAGGTGGAGCGCCAGCGGCAACGGGGTTGGCAAGTCCAGAAAGGCTGGTTGGGCAAGGTCTCGGTCAATGAACCATCGGTGTTTCGGGTGGCCGTGCGCACCCGAGAAGGCGGGCCGGTGGCGGGAGCGGAGGTAGCCGGGCAATTTTTACGGCCCTCGGACAGCAGGCAAGATGTCGCCTTTACCCTAGTCGAAACCGCTCCCGGAATTTACGAGACGACGCTGAATTTGCCGTGGGCGGGTACCTGGAATCTGGTGTTGCAAATTCGCAAGGGCGAGGATTTACACGAAATTCGCGCGGTCACACAAGTACCATCCCGTTAAAACGCGGTCGGTTAAGCTCATTTCACGAAGGCGCCACGTCAAATTTCATGCCCGTTTCCACCGAAGCGCTCGCCGGAGCTGGTTCAGCGGCGGAAAACGCCTGTTTCCACTGCGGCTTGCCGGTCCCGCCGGGCGCACGCTATGCGGTGGTGATCGAGAGTCGAAGCCAGCCGATGTGCTGTCATGGCTGTGCGGCGGTGGCGGAGGCTATCGTAGCGGCCGGACTGACCGATTTTTATCATCATCGCACCGCGCCTGCCCGCCGCGCCGAGGATTTGATCCCCGGACCGTTGCGCGGGCTGGAGCTGTACGACCGGCCGGATTTGCAAAAAAGCTTCGTGCGTGTCGAAAGCGAGCACATCCGAGACGCCGCGCTGATGGTGGAAGGGATCGTCTGCGCCGCCTGCGTCTGGTTGAACGAGCGCCATGTCAGCCGCTTGCCGGGCGTGTTGGAATTTCGGGTCAATTACTCCACCCATCGCGCCAGCGTGCGCTGGGACGAGCGCCAGATTCGGCTCAGCGAGATTCTGGCCGCCATTTCCGCCATCGGTTACCTCGCCCATCCCTTCGATCCGCGCCGCCAGGAAGCGCTACTAAAACGCGAACACACTGCGGCCTTGCGCCGACTGGCGGTGGCCGGCCTCGGCTCGATGCAGGTGATGATGCTGGCGGTCGGGTTATATGCCGGCGACTATCAGGGCATGGAGGACTGGATTCGGGCGTTCCTGCGCTGGGTCTGTCTGATTCTGGCCGTGCCGGTGGTGGTTTATTCCGCGCAACCCTTCTACCAAAGCGCTTGGCGCGACCTGCGTCGCCGGCAATTGGGGATGGATGTGCCGGTCTCCCTGGCGATCGTGACGGCCTTTGCCGCCAGCCTCTGGTACACGTGGCGGGGGGGCGGCGAGGTCTATTACGATTCGGTCACCATGTTCGTCTTTTTTCTGCTGGCGGGCCGGTTTCTGGAAATGAGCGCGCGCCACAAGGCGGGGCAGATTTCCGAAGCCTTGGTGCGGATGTTGCCGGCCTCCGCGACCCGGCTCGATGCTGCGGGCGGCGAGCAGGTCGTCCCGATCGCGGAATTGACGCCCGGCGATCGGGTGCTGGTGCGACCGGGTGAGACCATCCCGGCCGATGGGCGGGTGGTGGAAGGAGCGAGCAAGGTCGACGAATCGCTGTTGACCGGCGAGAGCCTGCCTTTGCCGCGCGGGGTGGGCGAAGCGCTGGTCGGCGGCGCGGTCAACGTGGAAAGCCCGCTGGTCGTGCAGGTCGAAAAGGTCGGTTCCGACACCGTGCTGTCGGCCATCGTGCGGTTGCTGGAACGGGCTCAGGCCGAAAAACCGCGTCTTGCCTTGCTGGCCGACCGTATCGCCGGCGGGTTCGTCGCCGCGCTGCTGGTCGTGGCGGGCGCGGTGCTGCTGGCTTGGTGGTCGTCGAGCGACTTCGATACCGCTTTTCGGATTACCTTGGCGGTATTGGTGGTCACCTGCCCTTGCGCGCTATCGTTGGCCACGCCGACCGCCATCGTGGCGGCGACCGGCGCGTTGACCCGGATCGGGCTGTTGACCACGCGCGGTCATGCCTTGGAGAGTCTGGCGCGAGCCGATCAGATCATTTTCGACAAAACGGGGACATTGACCTACGGTCGGCCCCGGTTGGTGGCGGTGGAGCCTGTCGGAGGGTCGGACGCTGAGCGCTGTCTGGCGCTGGCGGCGGCGCTGGAGCGCGGCTCCGAGCATCCGGTGGGCCGCGCGCTGGTGGAAGCGGCCGGCAGCGCCGTTCCGAACGCGACCGAATTGAAAAATACGCCGGGTAGCGGGATCGAAGGGTGGATCGAAGGCCGACGTTATCGGGTGGGCCGGCCTGACTTCGTGACCGGTTCGGAGATGGAGCCGTCGCTCGAACGACGCGATTTCGAGGCTTCGGGAACCTGGGTGGCGTTGGGCGACGAGAGCGGGTTGCTGGCTTGGCTGCACTTGGCCGACAGCTTGCGGCCCGGTGCGGCGGACGCGGTGGCCGCCTTGCAGCGCCGGGGTCTGGCGGTGGAATTGCTGAGCGGTGATCGTGCTGAGGCGGTCGCCCACATCGCCCGCGCCGTGGGCATCACGGAAGCCAAGGGCCAGATGTCGCCGCGGGATAAGCTGGAGCGGCTGCGGGACTTGCAAAAGCAAGGCCGGATCGTGGCGATGGTCGGGGACGGTATCAACGACGCGCCGGTGCTGGCGGCGGCTCAGGTATCGCTGGCGATGGGCGGCGGCACGCAATTGGCCCATGCCACGGCCGACATGATTCTGCTGTCGGAACGGTTGGAGCATCTGGTCAGCGGGGTCGATACAGCCCGGAAAACCCTGACGGTCATACGCGAGAATTTCGCTTGGGCGATCGGCTACAATCTCATCGCGCTGCCGCTGGCCGCCGGAGGTTGGCTGACGCCCTGGATGTCGGCGCTCGGGATGTCGTTCAGTTCGTTGTTGGTGGTGGTCAACGCGCTGCGGCTCAGGCAAATCTGAGATGGGGGTGATTCCGTGCGGATTTTGTTCCTGTTGATTCCAATGGCTTTGGGCGTGGCTGGTGTGGCGTTATGGGCCTTTCTTTGGGCGGTGCGAACCGGTCAGTTCGACGATTTGGAAGGGCCGGCCCACCGCATTCTGATGGACGACGACGACCCGCGCCTCCCTGGGCCGCGCGGGGCTTCTGATGAGCATAAATCATTGAATGAATGAGATAAAAAGTTTATTATCCGATTGTAAACCAAAAGGGGAAAAACGATGTTTAGCTTTCAGAATTTTCCATTGGCCATCATCATCGCGCTGATTGTCATATCCTATCTGAGCTTTTTCTCGGCGGTACCCTGGGATAAGCTGTTCTAAAATCCTGCGGGTTTTTCGGTCGGGCGATCTGTCGTTTCGCCGGCCATTCGGAAAATCCGGTCCTGCCGATAGCCGCCTCCTTCCATGAAAGAGGCGGTTTTGTTGTTGTCGCAACGAGAGATCGAGCGCATGAGCGATGGCTTGGGCCAGTTGGATCGGATTCGGATTATGGCCGGCCTGTCGGGGACGGCGCGCGCCAGCGTGAGCCGGCTGGAAGTGTTTCCGGTGCTGGACTCGACCAACAGCTACTTACTGGCGGGCGCGGGGGCGGGCTGGCCCAGCGGGGTGGTTTGCCTGGCCGAACAGCAAACGGCTGGTCGAGGCCGCCAGGGGCGTAGCTGGCTGACCCCTTTTGGCGCCAGTCTGGCCCTGTCGCTGCTGTGGCGGTTTGACCGGCCGCCCTCGGCGCTCGGCGGTTTGAGCTTGGTGACCGGATTGGCCGTGGCGCGGGCGTTGCGCGATGGAGGGGTGCCGGACGTCGGCTTGAAGTGGCCGAACGATATTTGGTGGCGCAAACGTAAGCTGGGCGGTGTGTTGTTGGAATCCGGCGGGACCGCCGAACGCTTTTATATCGTCGCGGGCATCGGCTTGAACGTGGCGCTAGCGCGTGAAGAGTCCGCGCTGATCGACCAGCCGTGGGTGGATTTACAGGAGATTTTGCCGGGTGTTCCAGTGGACCGGAACGCCTTGGCGGCCTCGGTGATCGGCTCGTTGATCGGGGCGTTCAACCGCTTCCAAGTCGAAGGGTTCGCCGGCTTTGCCGAAGAATGGACGCCTTTCGATCAGGTGCGGGGGCAAGGAATACGCCTGCATTTGCCCAATGGCGTGGTGACGGGTATTGCCCGAGGGGTCGATGTGACCGGCGCCTTGTTGCTGGAAACGCCGGACGGTCGAGTGGCTGTCTCTTATAC
>DPWB01000019.1:2305-2549 GCA_003527885.1 Candidatus Competibacteraceae bacterium | reverse complement strand
CCTTAGCCGCCTGTCAGGCCAACGCTCAGCAACAAGTTTTAAGGTGGCAGAAGCGATTCCCCGGATTTCAAATCCCTAAAAGCGACAGGCGCAAAAGTGCGTTGGTCGCCAGCAGCCTAGGTAGTTTCCCTTATGCCGCCTGTCAAAGCCTTTCCGCCAGCGCCTTCAACTGCCGGCGCAGGAGGGTCAGCGCGCGGTTCCATTCCGCCACCTCCCGCGACCGCCCGCCGTGCTTCCAGCCGTT
>DPWB01000019.1:0-2119 GCA_003527885.1 Candidatus Competibacteraceae bacterium | reverse complement strand
ATGTGTAAAAGAGACAGGTCAAAGCCTATGAACCAGCCCCTTCACCTGCCGGCGCGGGAGGGTCAGCGCGCGGTTCCATCCCGCCCCCTCCCGCGCCCGCCCGCCGTGCTTCCAGCCGTTCATCCTGGAAGCCGCCTTGCCCTCCGGCGTCCTCGGTCCCGTGGACCGCTCCCACGGCTTCCAGCCGCGAATCAAGGCCGCTTGCCGGGCTTTGCGCTCGGGTGTCCAACTGCTCACCGGGGATGACCTCCAAAAGTTCGGGCGTCGTGAAATTTGGAATTTTTCCGGTTTTCCCACCGTCCGGACTATTGTTGACCTGCTGGTTGACCGCCTGATTCAGTTGCTTGACGAACGCGACGCGCTTGGGGTTGCGGATTTCGGCCAGTGTCGCCAAGGTCTTGCGCTGCTGCTCTTGAGCCTTGAGCGCGAGGCGTCCAAAGGTCTCCATCTGGCCAATCGCCGCCGGGATGGTCGCCTGCGTCACCCAAAAGGTGATCAGGTTGCCCAGCATGATGGCGCTCGACGCGAGGGCGCTTTCAAGGGCGCTCGTTCCGGTGCCAGGGGCGAGCATCGCCAGGGTCCGATCGTTCAGCGCGTCGATAACCGATTCGATGTCCACACCGACAGCCGCATTACCATCGTCATCAACAGTGGGTTGATCTGCGAAGGCGGCGGCGATTGCGGCCGAATTCGCCCGGTTCAAGTCGGTCAGCGCGCGCGCGAAGAACGGCCCGGCTTTTCTGCCGCTCGCCTTTTTCATCGGACGTCGGTTTCGGAAGCCGGGGGGCGGGCTTGGGCGTTCGCCGCGTTGAAGGCGTCCGTCACGTGGAACTTCTTTTGTATCCGCATCGCTTGGTTCACGGTTCGTTCCTCGT
Organism: Candidatus Competibacteraceae bacterium; assembly: GCA_003527885.1. Taxonomy (GTDB): domain Bacteria; phylum Pseudomonadota; class Gammaproteobacteria; order Competibacterales; family Competibacteraceae; genus Competibacter_A. The sequence goes on along the minus strand of DPWB01000019.1, from coordinate 1,244 downwards.
TGGCCGGTTCAGCCCAGTTGCCGCTTGCGGGCCAAAAACTCGTCGGGATCGACGCCCATCGCCTCGCACACGCGGCGCTCGTCGGGCGATAGCAGCCCTTGCAGGCGGGCGGCGTTTTGGGCGCGGGCGTGGTCGGCCCGCTTGGCATCGATCAAATCCGCCACCCTAACGCCCATCAGGTGCCCGATTTGGCGTTCTTCGGCGGTCAGGGCCACCTCTTCCTTGCCGGTGGTCACCAACCGAGAATTGAGGGCCGTCAGGCGCAAATTCGGGGCGTTGGTCAGCGCGGCGGAGGTCAGCGCCACGATGCAGCCGCTTTGTTTCTCGAACTGGAAGACCGGCGAGAGGAAGCGGTACGCCTTTTCGGCCAACTGCTGGCGGGCGCGGGCGGTCCACTCCTTGACGTGGCCCCAGATCGCGCCGGCCCGGACTTCGAGCCGGTCCACCCAGCCGGCGGCCGGCGCGTCCAAGCCGTTGGGCGCGCGGTTTTCTGTGGAATGCTCCCAATCGATCACCAGCGGCCGGCCGCGCTCGTTGAAGGCGGTCACGATCCGGTCAGGCGAATCGTTCCGCCAGCGCCGGCCGTCGAGTCCTTCCACGTCCGGGCCGGCGGGGATCAGCTCGATCCATTCGGGCGGCGCGTCGGGCAAGGGCGCACCGATTTGGTTGTGTGCGGTTTCAAGTTCCACGGGCATCTTCTCCGGTCAGGGTGTCCAGTTCCGCCAGCAAGCGGGATTGATGGGCTTCGGCCGCTTGGGGGACGAACTCGCGGCGGGGGTCGAGCGCGTCCGCCACGAACTCGCGGAAGCTGAAACCCGATCCGGCGAGCCGGGCGGCGGCGAAAGCGTCAAGCGCCGGGTCCAAGGCTCGTTGTGCGAACCGCTCGGCCAACCGGGCGGCTTGGGTCGATAAAAGCCGCGTCCGGGCGTCCTCCAGGGTGGCGCGGGCGGCGTTCTGATCGGCTTGGAGCCGCTCGCCTTGCCGCTTGAGGTTGGAAACCAAGGTTTCCGCGTCCTCGGTTTCGCGCTGGGCTTGCTCCAGCGCGGCGCGGGCTTTGGCTACGGCGGCCGGCTCCAGCGCCGCTTGTCGGGCTTGTCGGGCGCGGTCTTGCGCCTGCCGGGCGGCGCTCAGGGCTTGGGAGGCGGCGGCTTGCCGCCCTGCGAGAGCCCACGAGACCGTACTAGATCTCGTATGCCGTCTTCTGCTTGAAAAAAAAAATAGAGACGTCAGACATGAGCGGCGCA
>DPWB01000387.1:25969-28066 GCA_003527885.1 Candidatus Competibacteraceae bacterium | reverse complement strand
TTCTTTAAAAAAAGACGGCGCGGCGGTCGCGTTGCCTGCCTCGTTACATGTACTGAGGGACCAGTACCGCCAGTAACGCCGCAAAGGCGGCGACGGAAACGGCGATCACTTTCGCCAGATCACTCATCTCGCTCAGCAAAGAACGGCGTTCGACCCGGACAGCCGCCGCAACCATCGCTACAGGTGCATTGGATTTCATGGTTTCATTCCTCTATATTGAACTGATACGTACAGTTTAAGTTGATGGACGCCGCTTGTCAAGTGACACTGTACCAATAAGTACATTAAAGGAGATCGAACAATCATGAGAACGAAAAGCAGCGCAAAACGACAGGCCATCCTTGATGTCGCCGCGCAAACTTTCCGCCAGCTGGGCTTCGAGGGCGCTTCCATGGGCGAAATTTGCGCGCGGGTTGGCGGCTCGAAGGCCACGCTCTACAACTATTTTTCCTCGAAGGAAGAGTTATTTTTCGAGGTCATCTTCAGCTCGATAGAGGAAGAATTCGAGACGACCCACGCTCACCTCGATCCGAACAGCGAAAATATTGCGGAGGCGCTGACGACCTTTGGCGAGGGCCTCTTGCGCAGTCTGTACGGGCCCGGTGCGATCGAAGTGCGACGCTTGATTTTCGCGGAATCCCGGCGCTCCGATCTCGGGCGAATTTGTTACGAGCGCGGCGTAAAGCCGAGCCACGCGCGGCTTGCCGATTTTCTGCGCGCCGCCATGGCCCAGGGGAAGCTCCGGGATGCCAACAGTGCATCCGTGGCGGCTTGGCACCTATACGGTTTGCTCGATGCGGAACTGTTCCGGCGCTGCTTTCTGTGCGTGCAAGAAACGGTGACCGAAGAGGAGATTATCGGCTGCGTCCAGCGCGCTATCGCCGTGTTCATGGCCGCTTACGGCAAGCCATAGCGCGGCAGGACGGACCCATCTTTCGGTGGCGCCGAAGAGCGAAGCCTTGAAAGCGTCGCCCGGCGAGCCTCAATGCTCGATGGTGTAAACCGCGTCGCCGCCGGTCCCGAAGACGTTGCTGGCCGATTCGAGCATCAGGTGCTTGGTGAAACGGTATTTGAGGAAAAAGGTGTTGACGGCGTTGAGCAGGCCGATGCCGTAGCCGACATACAGTCTCGGGGTCAGATACTTGCCGACCATGAACGAGGTGCCGCCGCCACCACCGCCGCCCAGTTCCGCCGAATCCAGCCCGAAGGCGTCCCCCAAGCCCTTGCTGAGCGCCCCGGCTTGCCCCGAGCCGAGCGCGCCGGCGGCCTTGAACAGCAGCGCCGATTCGGAGCCGCTGCCGCCGCCTTGCGGGGCGCGGCCCAGGACCAGATAGGCGAGGATGTCGGGGTCGGCCATGGTCGGCGTGGAGAAAAAACTCAGCTTGGGCCTTTTGGCGGTCCCGCGAATCTGGGCGCCGGCCATGATCTCGTTGCCGGAAATGATATCCCGTTCCTGCCGCACGACCCGCAATTCGAGGGCGGGGTTGTCGAGCGGGCTGTTGCTGAACAGCAACTGGCCCCGTTGGATCTCGATTTCTTCGCCGTAAATCTTGTACTTGCCGGCCACGACTTCGACGTTGCCGGTCCCGCGCGGCGCCAGCTCCGGGGTTTCGACCACGCGGAGATCGCCTTGCAACTTGCCTTTGAAGGCGGGCGTTTCCAGATACACTTCCTGCCCCAGCACCACGCGCAGGTCGGCATAAGTCGCCATGCCGCGCCCTTTCGCCTCCGGTATTTTACCGTCGCGCTCCCTGACGATGACGGTGTCGCCGGAGGTGTTGACCGTGCCGGGTCGCTCGCCGCCGGGCCTCAAGAAAGCGCGCGGCACGGTCACCGTGCCCTCGAGCCGGGCGAGCTGCGGGGTGAGGTCGAGCTTCAAATCCGGGCTGATCTGCGCTTGCAGGTTGGTGGTTTTGATGGCCTGAAAATTCTCGCCGGTCACGGTCAGGGTGAGGTGTTGTTGGGCCGGATCGACCTGTCCGGCCAGCTGTACCCGGCCCGGCTCCGATTCGGCCGAACCGGTCAACTGGATCGGTCCTTGTCCGCTGCCGGTGGCGACGAACTGAATGTTGCGCAGCGTCAGGCCGGCATCCGAAA
>DPWB01000387.1:0-25827 GCA_003527885.1 Candidatus Competibacteraceae bacterium | reverse complement strand
TGCCGTTCAACCGGGCGGCGCCGAAAGGGTCTTGGACGTTCAGGGAGGCTCGTAGTTGGCCGGTTTGCGCCAGGTCCAGCCGCGCTTGCAGGTTGGCGGCCCGGCTGTCGGTGACGAGCTGCAGGGTGCTGGCATTGAAGGCGATTTTGACGGGCCGACCGTTGGCCAGCGTGCCGACACTGCCGGGTGCGAGGTTCAGAGTGGCTTTGCCTTGCAGCGCGCCGCCGATTTTGCCGCTGGCGCTGGCGTCCCCGTCGATGTGGGTCGCCAGCGTGGTGTTTTGCGGTAGAAAACGTTTGAAGCGTTCCGGGTTGAGGTCGCTCAACTGCACCCGGCCGCTGAAATCGCCGGACTGATTCCATTGGCCTTGCGCGCACAGGCGGGTCGGAGCGCTGCTCAGACAGGTCGTTTCGAGGCTCGCTTCCTTGGCCGAGGCGCGGACCGCCGCCGGTTTTTCCAGAGCCCAGTCGCCGGCCTGGGTATCCTTGGCGCTGAGTTGGGTGATGCGGCCTTGCCAGAGCGGCGCCGGTGTCTGCAAAGCGCCCGCGAGCGCGAGCAGGAAACTGCCGGGATCGCCGGCCATCTCCGCCTTGATCTCGTGCGCGGCCGGGGTGCCGGAGCCGTCGAGCCGGAGGGTTTTCCATTTCTGGCCCCCCAGCACCATCCCTTCGCCGGAAACTTTTAACTGGGAACGGCTGCTACCGCCGACATCAAGGTTCGCCTCGCCGCGCAACTGCCGGATGTGGGTCGCGCCCTGACGCAGGTCGCGCACCGTGAAAGTGGCGGCCACCACCGGCTGGAGACGGGGGCCGCTCAGCTTGCCGGTGCTGGCGACGCTGCCGCTGACGCCCGGCACCAGCGCTTTCAGTTGCGGCGCGTTCAGCGTCCAGGCCAAGTCCCAACGTTCGGCCAACGTCCCGCTGGCCTCGACCCGAGCGTCGCCCGCATTCGCTCGCAGCGCCCTGATGGTCAGGTTCTGATCCCGGACGGAAACATCCGCGTTTCCCGCCACTTTCTGGCCGCTCAAGGTGCCGGTCAATTGGTCCAGCAGCAGGTTGGCCCGCAAGGCGTTATTTTCCAGACCGCCGTCGGTCTTGAGCTGGAAAGCCAGTTTGCCGGGAAGGTCTTTCCAGTGCGCGCCCGGATTCAGCCCCTGGCCGTTCACGGTCGCCCGCCAGCCGACCGCCGGCGACCAGGCGGCGTCGGCAGTCGCTTGCAGGCTGCCTTGCAGGAGCTGGCCGTTCAGTTTGACATCGCGCACCGCCTGATCCGAGCCTTGGCCGGTCAGCGTCCAGGTACCCTCGGGAACATTCGGGCCTTGCAAGTCGGCGGCGGCCAGTTCGAAGCGGTAATCCTTGGGCGTACCTTCGGCGCTGAATTGACCTTTGGCGCTTTCCGCTCGGGCCGCACCTTTCAACGGCCAAGTGAGCGCTTTCCATTCGCCGGTAAGGTTGAAACGCTGTTCGGGGAGCTGGACCGTGCCTTGGGCGGTCAGCGTCAGCGGTCGCCCGGGGGAGGTGAGGCGCAATTCGTCGAGTTTGATGAGCTTGGAATCGCCCGAAGCGCTGAAGCGCACCATTGCCGGACCCACATCCGGTACGGTGGCGCCGAGTTCGCCCCGCGCCTGAAACTGACCCACAGCGCCTTCGGCCAGCTGGACCGTGCCTTGCGTGGTCGAGGTCAGCGACCAGTTGGGGGCATTCACCCGCAAGTCGTCGAGCTTGATGAGCCGGGGGTCGCCGGAGGCGCCGAATTGCACGACGGTCGGGCCGAGCTGCGGCGCGGTGGCGTTGAGAGTCCCCTTGGCATTGAACCGGCCGAAGGTTTCTTGAGCGAGCTGCACGTCGCCTCGGGCGGTCAGATTCAACGGGTAATCCGGGGCGGTCACCTGCAAGTCGCCGAGGGTGATCGCCTTTGGATCGCCGGTAACGGTGAAGCGCACGGTCGCCGGACCCAGTTCCGGCGTGGTGGCGTTGATTTCGCCTTGCCCCTGAAACTTGGCCAGCACGCCTTTGGCCTCCACTCGCGCGGTCAGCGGTTTGCCGGCCAGCGCCGGCGCGAACGGTTTGAGGTCGGCCACGTCCAAGTGGGCCTTGGCCGACCAGACGGCTTCGGTCAGGGGCCGGCGCACCTCGCCGTCCAGTTCCAGGGTGGCCGGACCGGTGGCTTTATGGGTGATTTTCAAGCGGTCGCGCACTTCGCCCTCGATTTGTCCTGCGCCGTTGAGGGTGCCGTAAGGCTCCAGCGGCGCTTTCCAGGTCAGAGCGAGTTTCAGCGGATAGTTGCCGGTGGGGTTGAGCTTTCCGCTCAAGTGGACCTCACCGGGCGGCGATTTGACGTTCAGGGTGTCGATGTGCAAACCGTCGGCGGCGGTGCGGCCCTTGAGGTCGATGGCGTCGATCTGGACCGGCGGCGCACCGCCGGGAAGTACGATACGGATGTCGCGGCCTTGCAGCTCGTCGATGGTGACGTTGAGCGGCAATTGCAGGTCCGGGAGGACGAACGGTTCGGACGAGGTGGGTGTGTCTTTGCCGGGCGGTAGCCGGAGTTCCAACCCCTCGAACTTCAAGCGGGAGATGTTGAGATGCCGGTCGAACAGGTCGGCGGGCTTCCAGTCGAGATCGGCGCTGGCGAGTTTGACCTTGAGCGGACCATCCTCGTAGCGCAATCCTTCGACGTGCAGCGGTCCCCACAGCCGGCCGCTGATCTTGTCGTAGCTTAACTGGCCCGGCACGAAACGGTTGGCCAGCCCCATCAGCGTGTTGACGCCGGTTTCGGTGGTGATGGCGATGCCGGCCAGCACGGCCGCCAGCAGCAACAGCGCCAGCGGCAGCCCGATCAGCCAAACGAGCACGCGCCGCGACGTGGACGCGCCACCCGCGGGCGGGCGGGCGGCGCTGTCGGACTGCTCGGTTTGAGGCTGCGCGCGGCGCGCGGCGGTAGAAGATTCGCTCAAAGGTCCGGTCCGATGCTGAAGGAGAAACGGAAGGCGTCGCCCGGCGGCCGATCCAGCCCGGTGGCGAAGTCGATGCGCACCGGCCCGACCGGCGAGCGCCAGCGGGCGCCGATGCCGGCTCCGGTTTTCAGTTCGGGGCTCGCGCCGTTGAAAGCGTCGCCGCTGTCCACGAAAACGGCGACGCCCCAGTTGTTCCAAAGCCGGCGTTCGTATTCCAGGCTGCCCACCAACACATTCTTGCCGCCGACCACCTGACCGTCCTCGTTGGTGGGGCCGATCTTGTTGTAGGCGTAACCGCGCACGCTGCTGTCGCCGCCGGTGAAAAAGCGCAGCGAAGCGGGTAGCTCTTCGAAGTCCTCCAAAATCGCGGTCGCGCCCAGATCGCCCCGCGCGATGATGCGGTTGTCGTCGTTGAAAGCGTGAATCCACTTGAGGTGCAAGACGCCTTGCAGGAAATTGATATCCGACAGCAAGGCCGTCGCCGCGCCGCGCACCTCGAAGCCGAACAGCACGCCGCGACTCGTGAACAGCCGGTCGTCGGCGTCGACCCAGGTCCAGTTCAGCCCCGGAATGATCAGAAACGAGGTGGAACGCGGCTCGTTGCCGATCTGATAATCTTCGTATTGCAGGTTCAAACTATAGATTTTCAGCCACTTGCCGATTTCCTGTTGGAAGAGGCCGCCCAGCGCGATGCGCTCGTAGTCCTGATCGTCGTAGTTTTGCTGGGTGTAGCTGGCGGTCAGCGCGTATTCCTCGGTGACCGGATCGCTTCCGGGGATCATGTATTTGGCGCCGACGAACGACTTGATCGGAGAAAGCTGCAATTCCGCTTCGTAGTGGTGGCCCTGGCGGTTGACCCAGCGGTTTTCGACTTTCACCTTGCCCCTGGCCCCGGTGTCGGTGCCAAAGCCCAGACCGGCGCTGTACTTGTGGCGTTTGTTCGGCTCCAGCTCCACTTCGACCGGCACGGAAACCGTTTTGGCGTCGGGCGAGGCGTTGATTCGGACCTGGCTGAAATAGACGCTGCCGCCGAGATCGCCTTGCAGTTTCAGCAGATCGTTGGCGTCGTAGGGATCGCTGGACTTGAAGCGGGGATAGCGGCTCAGCAGATCGGGCGAGAGGGTGTTTTGCTTGAAGGAGATATCGCCGAAGCGGTAGCGCTTGCCGGCATCGTAGTGCAGCTTGATGACCGCCTCATACGCCCGCAAGTCGATCTGGATGGCGTGTTCGACAAAACGGGCGTCGAAATAGCCGCGTTCGGTGGCCAGAGCTTCCAGATTCTGCTTGAATTGCTCGTATTTGGCGTGTTCGAGGGTTTGGCCTTTGGCCAGCGGCTTCTTGTCCAGCAGCTTCTGAAACACGGGATCTTGGGCGGCTTCGCCGAGCATTCGGACATCCGCCAGGGCGATGGGCAGCGGGCGGCCGGGCCGGATGCGGTAGCGGGCTTCCCAACCGCCGGCGGTACGGTTGAGGGTGTTTTCGACCTCGGGTTCGTAGTAGCCGAACGGTTGCAGCGCTTCCTGGATGTGGCGCTCGGCGTTGGCGTGCAGCCACTGCAACTCGGTTTCCGCCGGCGCGGGTTTGCCGTTGAAGCGGTTGATGTCGAGATGCCCCAAGACATTATCCCGCAACGGTCCCTCCACGCCTTCGACGCTCACGACCAGCGTGCCGGTGGCGGTGGCGCCGTCGGCCGGCGCGGGCGGTTCGGGCTGTTGCTGGGCGGTGACCGGCGCGGCCGGGAACAGCAGGCAGCAGAGCAAAAGCCAGGCGCGGATCAGATGGGGACTCGAACCAAATCGGGTCATGACAAAATCGGTGGTTGACGTAGGATGAGAATGGCGGCGAATGGAAGTCGCGAGGAAGAGACAGCTTGCAAACCGTGGTTTTCTCCAGCGCGGTCTGGTGGATCGGTGATGCTCGGAACCGGTTTAACATATTTCGCGGAGCCCGAAAACGCTTGACGCCGTGATTTTGCGGACAGTTTGGAATTCACTATGCCTGATTTACCATGCCCCACGCTCGACTTTTTCGTCGGCAATACACCTCTGGTTCGGTTCCAGCGCCTGCCGGTTCATACCCATAACCTGCTTTTGGGCAAGCTGGAAGGCAATAATCCGGCGGGTTCGGTCAAGGATCGTCCGGCGCTGAGCATGATCCAGCAAGCCGAAGCGCGCGGCGCGATCCGGCCCGGCGATGCGCTGATCGAAGCGACCAGCGGCAACACCGGTATCGCCCTGGCGATGATCGCGGCCATGAAGGGTTACCGGCTGTTGTTGGTGATGCCGGACAACCAGAGCGCGGAACGCCGCGCGGCGATGCAAGCCTACGGGGCCGAACTGGTGCTGGTGAGCGCGGGGGAGGGCATGGAAGGCGCCCGCGATCTGGCGGCGCAACTGGAACGGGACGGCAAGGGCCGGGTGTTGGACCAGTTCGCCAACCCCGATAATCCGCTGGCGCACTACCGGACGACCGGCCCGGAAATCTGGCGTGACACCCGAGGGAAAATCACCCATTTCGTCAGCGCGATGGGGACCACCGGCACCATCATGGGGGTATCCCGTTACCTGAAGGAACAAAGCGCCAACGTGCAGATCGTCGGCGTGCAGCCGACCGAAGGTTCGAGCATCGCCGGCATCCGCCGTTGGCCGCCCGACTACCTGCCAAGAATCTACGATCCGGCGCGGGTGGACCGGCTCATCGAGGTCAGCCAAGCCGAAGCCGAAAGCCTGACCCGCCGGCTGGCCCGCGAGGAAGGCATTTGTTGCGGCGTATCGTCTGGCGGCGCGGTGGCGGCGGCGCTGCGGTTGGCGGAGGAGGTGACGGACGCGGTCATTGTCACCATCATCTGCGATCGGGGCGACCGCTATTTGTCCACCGGTCTGTTTTCGGATTGAGAAGCGGTAAATGGGAAAATCGGCGGCCAAGAAACGTCAGGCGCTGGCGGCGCTAGCGCCGTTTATCGCCCGCATCGAAGATCTCACGCACGAAGGGTTCGGGGTGGCGCGCCGGGAGGGCAAAACGGTGTTCGTCGAGGGCGGGTTGCCGGGCGAGGACGTGGAATGCGTTTATACGGCCCGCCGGAGCCGGCGCGATGAAGCGCGCGCCGTCCGCATTCTCGAACCCGCGCCAGAGCGGGTCGAGCCCCGCTGCCCCCATTTCAGTTTCTGCGGCGGTTGCGCCTTGCAACATCTCGATCCAACCGACCAATTGGCCGGCAAGCAACGCTGGTTGTTGGATAGCCTGACCCACATCGGCAGAATTGAACCGGATCGGGTTCTGGAGCCCATGACCGGGCCGCTGTGGGGCTACCGGCGGCGGGCGCGGTTGGGCGTCAAATGGGTCGCCAAGAAAGGGCGGGTGCTGGTGGGTTTTCGCGAGCGGCACAGCGCTCACGTCGCCGATCTGAAGCGCTGCGAAGTGTTGGACGGGCGGGTCGGCGGCTTGCTGGAGGAGCTGGCGCAGTTGGTCGAAAGCCTGTCGCTGCGCGAGCGGTTGCCGCAAATTGAAGTCGCTTGCGGCGATACGGTCGCGGCGCTGAACCTGCGGGTGCTGGCCCCGCCGAGCGAGAGCGATTTGCGGTCGCTTCGGGCGTTTGGCGAACGGTATGGCTTGGCGCTTTACCTGCAACCGGGCGGGCCGGACAGCGTGCGGCCGCTGGATGCGGCGGCGCCGACGCCGAGCTATCGCGTGCCGGGCTTCGAGCTGGATCTAGCGTTCGAGCCCTATCACTTCATCCAGATCAACGCCGCGCTCAACCGGCAACTGATCGAACGCGCTTGCGGCTTGCTGGAGGTCGGGCCGGAGGATCGGGTGCTGGATTTGTTCTGTGGGTTGGGTAACTTCAGCTTGGCGGTGGCGCGGCGGGCGCGGGAAGTGGTCGGTGTGGAAGGGGACAGCCACCTCGTCGAACGGGCCCAACGCAACGCGGCGCGCAACAACATCGGCAACGCGACCTTCGCCGTCGCCGATCTTGCTGGCGATTTGGCGGGGCAGCCGTGGCTGTCCGGGGGCTACGATAAGGTGTTGCTCGATCCGCCCCGCTCCGGCGCGCTGGAGCTGATGCCGCACGTGGCGGCGTCGGGCGCGCGCCGGGTGGTTTACGTTTCCTGTCCCCCCGCCACGCTGGCGCGTGATGTCGGCGTGCTGGGGCATCGTTTCGGTTACCGGCTCGACAGCGTGGGCGTGTTGGATATGTTTCCGCACACTAACCATGTGGAGTCCGTGGCGGTGCTGGTCCGCGACCCCGCGAACGTTTAATAGCGACAGGGGTGCTCCGGGAAAAACGCGGCGGTTGGCGGTAAATCTGAAATTGGCATAAAAGATGCTTAACATCTCGGAGCCTTGCTTTTTCGAACGCCATGCCCATCCAGCGAATCCAATCTCTTTCCCTGCGCCAGAAAATGTTGGCGTTGAATGTATTCGGTGGCGCGGTGACGATGTTGGCGACCTTGGGCCTGTTTTCGTTGATTTATTTTTATTCAGCCCAGCAACGCCTGACAGACCATGCGATCGCCACCGCGCGGTTGCTGGCGCAAAACCTCACGCCGATGGTGGTGTTTGGGGACCGGCAGTCCGCCCGGAGGTTGCTGACCTCCCTCGACCAGCACCCCGATGCGCTGATGGCGACCGTTTATGATGAAAAAGGTCAAATTTTCGCGGCGTGGACGCAGCCCAAAGCCCCCTCCCAAAAAATGGTGATCCCCGCCGCGCCCGCCGGACCCGAAGCGGGCTTTACCCGGCTTGAGGCCGGACAACTCGAAATCGTCGTCCCCCTGTTGCAAGAGAGAGAGCGGATCGGCGCGTTTCTGTTGCGGGAAAGTTTGTGCTCGATCGGGCGCGAAATTCAGCACTTCATGGCTATCGGCTTGGTGCTCACCCTGAGCACTATCGCGTTGGCCGCCCTCTTGCTGCACCGGCTCCAGCTGCGTGCTTTGGCTCCCGTGTTCGAGCTGTCGGACCTGGCCGAGCGGGTCGCGTCGCAATTCGACTACGGTCTGCGCGCCCGCGCCCGAGGCAATGATGAGATGGGGCGTTTGGCCCGGTGTTTCAATGTGATGCTGGAGCGTATCGAGGCCAGGGAAAAGGCGCTCAACGCCGAAATCGGCGAGCGTCGGGCGGTGGAGCAAAAGCTGGATCGTCTCGCGCACTATGACAGCCTCACGCAATTGCCCAACCGCCACCTGTTCCAAAAGGAACTCCAGCGTGTCGTGGCCGAGACGGTGGCCGAAAAGCAACTGGCGGCTTTGCTGTTCATCGATCTGGATAACTTCAAGTACGCCAACGACGCGGCCGGTCACGATGCGGGAGATTTGTTGTTGAAGGTAGTGGCCAAGCGGTTGTCAGCGGTTCTGCGCAACTCGGATACGCTTTGTCGTTTGGGGGGGGACGAGTTTGCGGCGATCCTGCCTCAACTGGGCGGCGCCTCCCAGGCGGAAGCCCTGGCCGAGCGGCTCATCGCCGCCGTCAACGGACCCATTCTGATCCGCGGGGTGGACATGCGAGTCGGCGCCAGTATCGGGATCGCCTGGTGTCCCACGCACGCCGCCGACCCCGGACTTCTCTTGCGGCAAGCGGATAGGGCCATGTATGTCGCCAAGCAGGCGGGCAAGAATACCTACCGCCATTTTGATCGCGCCATGCTGTTCGACAACGAAACCCTGCTCGCTCTTCCGGCGTTCACCGATACCGAAAATGCTGCGGCAGAGTAGCATCGAACGTGGAGGCGCGACCCTGAGCAGGTCGGTTAGGTCGCTTTTCCGCCGAAGAAACTCGGTGATGTGGAGCCGGCGGTTTTTCGAGCTTTATTTTGAGCGAGGTCGACGATCCACGGGTGAGGGTCGATCCTGTCGCGGTAAGAGCATCGTGGTCGGGTGGCTGGCGTTCGTGGCCCTGTCGGGTTGGCCGATAGGGGCGATGGCGGCAACGGATGCCGTGCTGGAGCGTTCCCTGGAAGAACTGACCCGAACAGGTTTGGTCCATCCGCCGAAGAATGTCGAAATCTCCACCGCCGCCAAGTTCCCGCAAAGCGCGGATGACGCCCCCACGGCGGTGTATGTGGTGACCGCCGAGGATATTCGGACCTTCGGGTATCGCACCCTGGCCGAAATCCTGCACGGCTTGCCGGGCCTATACACCACCGGCGACCACCAATACACCTATCTCGGCGCCCGCGGCTTCGGTTTGCCGGGCGATTACAACACCCGGGTTTTGATCCTGCTCGACGGCGAGCGCGTCAATGAAAGCGGCTACGACAGCGCGCTGGTCGGCAGCGAATTCCCGCTCGATGTCGATTTGATCGAACGGGTCGAGTACGTGCCCGGTCCCGGTTCGGCGATTTACGGCAACAACGCTTTTTTCGGCGTGGTCAACGTGATCACCCGGCGCGGCCGCACCTTCGACGGCGGCGAGTTCTCCGCGGGCTATGGCAGCTTCGACACGTACAAGGCGCGAGCCAGTTACGGCAAGCGCTTCGACGGCGTCGTCGATCTGTTACTGTCGGCCACGCGGGTTGACCGGGACGGTCCGAAGCACCCCTATTACTGGCAATGGACCTTGCCGGAACAGGACGGCGGCGCCGCCGAGGGGCTGGACTACGACCGCACGCTCAGCCTGTTTGGCAAGGTGTCCCACGGGCCGCTGACGCTGGAAGCCGGCTATCTGGATCGCAGCAACGGCTTTCCCGCAGTGGGAGATGGGGTCATTTTCGACCGACGGGAAGGCAACACCAAGGACCGGCGCTCTTTCCTGATGCTGCGCTACGACGACCAGATCGCGCCGGCTTGGGGACTGTATCTGCGTCTCGGCTACAACCGTTACGGTCTGTTCGGCACCTATCCTCCCTTGGGCCCTTCGACCCCCGAGAGCCCGCTTCCGGCGGCCAGAGACGCGACGCCCGCCCGCTGGTGGGGCGGCGAGATCCGCCTGACCAACACCCAGTTCGACCGCCACCGCCTGGTCGCGGGCGCGGAATGGCAGAACAACTATCGGTTGTCGGTCCGGTTTTACGTTCCGCCCGACCCGCCGCTGATGGATTTTTCCTATCGCTTTTCCCGTTATGGCTTGTATTTGCAGGATGAGATCCGTTTGGGGGATTCCCTCACGCTACTGGCCGGGGTGCGCCACGACACCAGTCCCTTCGGGAACAGCACCAACCCGCGCTTGGGCGTGATCTGGCACCCGCTCGATACCACCACGCTCAAGCTCCTCTACGGAACCGCGTTTCGGACCCCCAGTTTCTTCGAATATTGGACCACGGCCTTTTTGTTGGGAGAAGGGCCGAACCCGAATTTGGACATTTTGGCGGCCGGATTGCGGCCTGAAGAGATCGAAACGCTCCAATTCGGCTTGGAGCATTACCTGACGCCCTCCACCCGTCTTGCGGCCTCTTTGTACCGCTACCAAATGGACGATTTGCTAAACCAAGGTTACGACGCGGCGACCGGCGATACCTATTTTTTCAATCTCGGCCAAGTGACAGGTCACGGGCTTGAAGTCGAGGCCGAACAGCGCTTTGCCAATGGCCTTCGCGGCAAGCTCAGTTATTCGCTCCAACACAGCGAGACCGCGCAGGGGTCGCGCCTGCCGAACTCCCCGAGGCACATGCTGAAATTCCAGCTTTCGGCGCCGCTGTGGGACGAGCGCTGGCGCTTGGGTCTGGAAACCTTGTACGTGAGCGGGCGCGATACGCTGGCGGGTCACGTCGGTGCGTATGCCTTGGGGAATCTCATCCTCACCGGAGATTTAGGGGAAAACGCGGGCGTTTCGCTCGGCTTTTACAACATCGGGAATTCCCGCTATGCCGATCCCGCCAACCCGATTTTTGGGCTGGATGCGATCGAGCAGGATGGGTTCAATTTCCAGTTCAAATTGAACCTTGGATTTTGACCGTGCCACGCCTTTGGCTACTGCTAGCATGGCTGAGTTTCCTGCCGCTCGCTTTTGGCGGGACGGCGGGATGGGCAGAAACGGCGGATGAATCCGAGTTGAAAGCCGCTTATATCTACCGTTTCGCCCAGTTCACCACGTGGGCGGAGCCACCGTCCGGCAAGTTTGATTTTTGCGTCCAGGGCCAGCATTCGGTCGGCGAGGGCTTGCGGAAGCTTCGCGGGAAAACCGTGCAGGGCGCGCCGGTCCATGTAGTGCGGGTCGATTCGCCCGAGGCGGCCAAAACCTGCCATGTCCTGTTCCTGCATCCCGCCAAGCGCAGCGAACTGGTGGAGTGGGTGAGCGCGCTGGCGGCGCGGACGATTTTGCTGGTCAGCGACTCACCGGATGCTTTTCAGGAAAACGTCACGATCGTGTTTGCGGTGGAACCCAACCGTGTCACGTTCAAAATTAACCTCAGTCAGGCGCGTGCTTCAGGATTGTTCCTAAGCGCCCAAATGCTCAAGCTCGCCCAAGAGATACGCTAGTACCGACAGTCGCTCCAACAGTCCGGCCAATCGGACTCAGTATTGAATAGCTGCCATAATTTCGAGATACTTATCGGATAAAAATTAATAAGAACTGTTTAGAACTTTAGCGGCAATTGGCGGGATGCCAGAACCCATCCGCCGCTCCAGCGCGACTGGGCCTCGAATGCCGCGCCAGTGTTTGCCGGTAAGGGTCATGAATCGCTGGTCCCGGCCGATCCAGGGGGCTGAAGTGGGATGTTTCGCGGGCAAAGCAAACGAGCCTTTTGAGAGACGAGTTGCGAGCGCCAATAAAAATCTATAAGGGAATTAAATGGAAGGGCCATTTTGGTACGGGCGGTTTGGCAGAGGTCCGACGCCGGTCGCGCTGGCTTGCCTGGGCATGACAGCCGCTTCGGTGGGGGCTGCCACCGCGGATTTAACACAGTTCGGCATCGAAGAGCTGATGCAAGTGAAGGTGGTATCAGCGGCAAAGACCGAGCAAACCTTGCAAGAGACTGCGGGGGCGGTTTTCGTAATTACCGTCGACGACATCCGCCGCTCGGGGGCGACCAGCGTGCCGGAGGCGCTGCGGCTCGCCCCTGGCGTGGAAGTGGCCCGCATTGATTCCAGACGGTGGGCCATCACCATCCGTGGGTTCAACGGTCGGTTCGCCAACAAATTGTTGGTCATGATCGACGGCCGTTCGATCTACAACCCGCAGTTTTCCGGCGTTTATTGGGAAGCCGAGAACGTGTTCTTGCCCGACATCGAACGGATCGAGGTCATTCGCGGCCCAGGCGGCGCCCTGTGGGGCGCCAACGCGGTGAACGGCGTCATCAACATCATTACCAAAACAAGCCAGCACACCCAGGGCGGGTTGGTGTCTCTGACCGCCGGCAACGAAGCGCGGGCCATCACCGGGGTTCGTTACGGTGGCAAGGTCGGCGACGGCGCCGCCTATCGGGCGTACGGTCAATTCACTCGGTACGATGGCCAAATCAGCGGCGTGGACGGTGGCGATGCCGGTGACGACTGGCGTCGCGGCGAAGGGGGAGTCCGGCTGGACTGGGCTCCAACAGCCAAAGACGCGGTGGTCGTCGACGGGGGTTGGTATGATGGGAATTTCAAGCAGAAATTTTCGATACCGCTCCTGGTCGCTCCGTATGCCGAGCGGTCAGTGGCGCAAGCCACTCTTTCGGGCGGCAGCGTGCGGGCTCGCTGGGAGCACCGATACAGCGCGACTTCGCGGGCCAGCGTGCAGGGTTCTTATCAGTACTTGAGCTTGACGGACCCGCTTCATGTGGTGGATTCAGAGATATTCGATCTGGACTTCCAGCACGATTTCTCGTTAGCCGGCCGGCAGGAAGTGGTTTGGGGGCTGGTTTACCGCCGCACGGCCGATCGCTTTGCCGACACCAGGGTCAGCCACTTCGACCCGGGCAAATCGGCGACCGATTTGTTCGGCGCATTTGTTCAGGATCAGGTTGAGCTGATCCCGGAACAGTTGCGGCTGATCGCGGGCCTCAAAATCGAACACAACGATTTTACCGGTTGGGAATGGCAGCCCAGCGCCCGGATGCTGTGGACCCCACACCCCCGGCACCGGGTTTGGGGCGCGGTATCGCGCGCGGTCCGTACCCCTTCGCGGGGAGAGAATGACCTTCGGATAAAAATGTTCACCTTGCCTCCCTCGCCGTCGACGGGAAATTTACCTGCGCTCTTAACCGCTTTTAGTCTTGGCAACCTTAAATCCGAGGAATTGATCGCCTACGAGGCAGGTTATCGCGCGTTGTTGAGCGAGCGCTTTTCCCTGGACACCGCTGTTTTCTACAATGACTACGACCGGCTGATCGTCGCTGACCGGGGAACACCCTTTCTTGAGATAAGTGGTGCTTCACCCCATCTGGTGGTGCCGCTGGAGCTGAAAAATCGGGGAAAAGGCTTTAACGCCGGCTTTGAGCTGGCCGCCGACTGGCGCCCCGTCGCAGACTGGCGCTTGCGGCTGGCTTATTCGCACTCCTATTCAAACATGCGCCAGGGCGTCGATACCGTTTATCAGCTCGGCAAACACGATCAGCTGGCTGTGTCAGCGGCTTGGAACTTGCGAGATAATCTCGAATTGGATATGGGGTGGCGCTATGTCAACGGTTTCGAGATCGCAACCTTTTCTGCCTTGGGGGCGGTGAAGATCGATCCGCGGCACAGCCTGGACTTAGGCCTCCGCTGGCGGCCCCGCAAGGATTTAGAGTTGTCGGTGGTGGCAACCGACGTGCTGGATGAAAGCCGCCTAGAGTTCGTGCATGAGGCGTTATCCGCCGTGCCGACCGCCATCGAACGCAGCCTCTACGGGCAGGTGAAATGGTCGTTTTGAGGGCCTGACAGGACATTGATTTGAATGGAGGGACGCGATGAAAGGACAACAGCGGGTGCATAGACGGTCCGGTACAGTGCCGGCGCTGGTGGTGGGTGCCGGCCTTAGCTTGACGACCGGACTCGCGGGAGCTGGCGCGGCGGATTTGACCCAGTTCAGCATCGAAGATCTGATGCAGGTCAAAGTGGTGTCGGCCGCCAAGATCGAACAATCCCTGCAAGATACGGCGGCGGCGATTTTCGTCATCAGCGCCGACGATATCCGCCGCTCGGGCGCGACCAGCATCCCCGAGGCGCTGCGGCTCGCGCCCGGCGTGGAAGCGGCGCGCATCGACGCCAGCCGCTGGTCGGTCACCATCCGCGGCTTCAACGGCCGCTTCGCCAACAAATTGCTGGTGATGGTCGACGGGCGCTCCATTTACACGCCGCTGTTTTCCGGCGTGCATTGGGAGGTGCAGGGCCCGCCGCTGGACGAGATCGAGCGCATCGAAGTGATCCGGGGTCCCGGTGGTAGCTTGTGGGGCGCCAACGCCGTCAACGGCGTGATCAACATCATTACCCGACGCGCCGGGGATACTCTCGGAGGATTGGCGACGCTGGCCGCTGGCACCGAGGAGCGAGCCATCGTCGGCGTGCGCCACGGCGGCCCACTGGGCGAGCGGTTGCAGTATCGCGTATACGGGCAATTTGCCGAACGCGATGGTCTGGTCGCGACGGACGGGCGTGATGCCGGCGATGGCTGGCGCATCGGCAAGGGCGGTTTTCGGCTGGACTGGACCCCCTCGACCGCCGACTCGTTCACCGTGCAAGGCGATCTCCACGATGCCGATTTCGAGCAGAATTTCGTGCTTCCCAGCTTTGCGCCGCCGTACGCGACCCGTTCGCTGGCCTCGGTCGATGCGACCGGCGGCAGCTTGCAAGCCCGCTGGGAGCGGCAGTATTCGGCCACCTCAAGGATCAGTTTGCAGGCTTACTACCAGTATGAAGACCGCAAGGATCCGTTGTATATCGCCGATCTGGATACCTTCGATCTCGATTTTCAGCACAGTTTTCCGCTGGGCGACCGGCAGGAAATCGTGTGGGGGCTGGGCTATCGGAACAACCGGGATCAGTTTACCGATACGGCCGTCAGCAAGGTCAGGCCCGCTCGGCTGACCACCGAACTGTTCAGCGCCTTCGTGCAGGATCAATTCGAACTGGTTCCGGAGCGCTTGTATTTGACCGGCGGCGTCAAGGTGGAGCACAACAACCTCAGCGGCTGGGAATGGCAGCCCAGCGCGCGGGCGCTGTGGGCGCCGCATCCCGACCACCGGCTGTGGGCGGCGGCCTCGCGCGCCGTGCGCACGCTCTCGCGTGGCGAGCAGGATGCGGAGCGGATCAATCTGTTGGTCGCGCCACCTTCGCCTTTTACCGGTAATCTGCCCGCGCTGATATCTCTCGGCAGCGGGGATCAGGCGCTCGATCCAGAGGAACTGACCGCTTACGAGATCGGCTATCGCGCTCGACTGACCGAGCGGCTTTCCGTCGATGCCACGTTTTTTTACCATGATTACGACCGCTTGCTGGTCGGAAATCTTGGGGAGCCTTCGTTTGAAGCCAGTCCGCCGCCGCATCTGTCGCTGCCGATTTTTCTGACCAATACCGGCTCGGGCGCTAAAAGCGGCATCGAACTGGCGGCGGACTGGCGGCCGGCCGACCGCTGGCGTTTGCGCGTGGCGTATTCCTACTTGGACTCCGATCTGAACAATGACGATACTGGAAGTCCTATTTATAGTGATGGCAATCACCAGCAGGTTTCGTTGTTTTCATCCTGGAATCCGCGAGACGATCTGGATGTCGACGTATGGCTGCGCTACGTCGACGGCAATGAAACCAATCGGGTCTCTTATACCGGGAGCAATAAGATCAAACCCTATGCGAGCTTGGATCTGCGGCTGGCTTGGCGTCCTCGCAAGGAGTTCGAACTCTCTCTGGTCGGCGCTAATTTGCTGGAGGATCGCCACTTGGAATTCGTGCAGGAAGCTTTCGCGTTCCCGGTGGAAGTGGAGCGCAGCCTTTACGGCCAAGTGAAATGGGCTTTCTGAAACGCTCGCCGCACCCCGTTTCGTCCGACGGTTATCGGGTTGTGACCCTCTCGCGGGCCGCGAGCGGGCGATCCCGCCGGGCATCGAGCGGGTGGCGTTGGCTGGCGGTAGCGCCCGCATGGTTGCTCGGTGGTTTGTTGCTGGCCGCCGAACTCCAGGCCGGCGAATTCGACGAATATGCCGTCAAGGCGGCCTACCTCTACAATTTCGCCAAGTTCGTGGAATGGCCGGCGGGGGCATTCGCCGACCCGGCTGCGGCTTTGACCATTTGTATTGCCGGCGACAACCCCTTCGGTGATGCGCTGGGGACACTTTCCGGCAAGATGGTGGAGAGCCACCCGGTGACGGTGCGCCACATTCCCGCGGCGACCGGTCTCGACCAGTGCCATATCGTCTTTATCGGCCGCGCCGAGCAGGGGCGAATCAAGACTCTGCTGGCCAAACTGGCGCGCCTGCCGGTACTGACCGTCAGCGACAGTGGCGACTTCGCTCAGGGAGGTGGGATGATCGGCTTGATCGAGGCCGAACAGCGCATCCGTTTCAACATCAATCTGGCCGCCGCCCGGCAGGCCAACCTCAAGCTGAGCTCCCAACTGCTCAAGTTGGCCACTATCGTGGAATAGGGTGGTAGAGAACTCGCATGGTCGCGTTCGAAAAACTATCGGTAAAAAATAAATTGATGGTGGTCATGCTGCTGACCAACGCCCTGGTGTTGCTGGCGGTCGGGGTGGCGCTGCTCGTCAACGAAACCGTTTCCCAACGCAAGGTCGCTCAGGCGCAGTTGATCACCTTGGCCGATGTCATCGGCGCCAACGCCGCTTCCGCGCTGCTCTTCAACGATCTCAAAGCGCTCGAACAAAATCTGGCGGTGCTGCGGGCCAAGCCCGATATTTCTTATGCGGTCATCGACGATTCGCAAGAGAAAAACCTCGCGGAATACCGGGTATCCCACCTGTCGGATGCCCAGGTGAAGTGGCTGCGGCGGTGGGACGAAGGCCTGGACCAGCAAGAACAAGACCTGTCGGGCGTGCGCGCGGTGGGCAACGAAGGTGATTTGTTCGGCGTGCGGACTGGAATGCTGGCCGTCAAAGTGCCTATCACTCAGGACAATCAACTCCTTGGCTACGTCGAAATTTATTCGGATCTGCGGGATTTGAGCGGAAGCTTGCAACGCTATTATTGGATTCTCGCCGGCTTGCTGGTGGGGTCGCTGGTTTTGGCGGCCCTGTTGGCGGCGCGCTTTCAAAAGGTGATTTCGGCGCCGATCCTGAGCTTGCGCCACGCCATGAGCGGCATCGCCGATACCCGGGATTATTCGGTGCGGGTACCCCGCACCACCTCCGATGAGTTGGGGGCGCTGGTGGACGGATTCAACGGCATGTTGACGCACATCCAGCAGCGCGACGCGGAGTTGGCCACCTACAACGCCCGCCTGGAACAAGACGTCGCCGCGCGCACCCACGATCTTTCGCTCGCCAACGCCGAACTGTGCGGTTTGATTCAGGAACTCAGCGACGCCAAGGAACGGGCCGAGGCGGTCAGCCAGGCCAAATCCCAGTTCCTGGCCAACATGAGCCACGAAATCCGCACCCCCATGAACGGCGTGCTGGGCATGGCCGATTTATTGTTGAGTACCGAACTGGGTCCCAAGCAGCAATGGTTTGCCAAGATCATCAAGCAGTCCGGGACCAACCTGCTCCGAATCATCAACGATGTTCTGGATTTTTCCAAAATCGAAGCGGGCAAACTGGAATTGGAGAGCGTGGAGTTTTCGCTGCGGGCGCTGGTTGAGGAGGTGACAATGCTTTTTGCTGAAAGCGCGCAGCGTAAGGGTTTAGAGCTGGTTTGTGCGATACCGCCACAAGCGCTTTGGGTGCGGGGCGATCCGGGACGGCTGCGCCAGATCTTGAGCAATTTGCTGGGTAACGCCATCAAATTCACCGAGCGGGGTGAAATCGTGTTGCGGCTGGTGGTGTTGGAGGTGCCCTCGGAAAGTCTTTGCGTGCAATTCGTCGTCAGCGATACCGGCATCGGCATCCCAATGCCAGACCAGCAGCGTATTTTCAGCGCGTTCGATCAAGCCGATGGGTCGATGACGCGCAAGTATGGCGGGACCGGGCTGGGTCTGACCATCTCCAAGCAGCTGGTGGAATTGATGGGGGGGGTAATATCGGTCAACAGCGCTGAGGGGCGAGGTTCGGCCTTCGGGTTCGTGCTGCGGATGGAGCGACCGGAAACCGTGCCCGCCGAACCCGGCACCACCGCCGGACTGCCGCAGGTTCGGCTGCTGGTCGTCGACGACAATCCCACCAGCGCCAGCATCGTGCGCGAGCAATTGCTGGGGTGGGGTTTGCGGGCGGATACCGCCGCCGGCGGCAAAGACGCTTTGCGGCAATTGCGCGCCGCTTACAGCGCTGGCGATCCTTACCGGATCGCGCTGCTGGACGAGCAGATGCCGGAAATTAGCGGCCCGGATCTCGCCCTGGCGATCCGGGCGGATCTCCAGTTGCGCGACACCCTGCTGGTGCTGTTGGCGATCTCGGTGTTTCAGGAAACGCTGCACGAAAAGTCGCTGCGGGCGAAGTTCGAGGCCCAACTCAACAAGCCGGTGCTGCAAACGCCGTTGCGAGATTGCTTGCGCCAGTTGCTGGCGGGCGATGGCGCGGATCCGATTTCCAGCCCCGTCATCAAGCCGGAGCGCGGGCCGGATTTGGCGCAATATCCGGGTGCGCGCATTCTGGTGGTCGAGGATAATCTGGTGAACCAGGAAGTCGCCAACGCCACGCTCTTGCAGTTCGGCTGCGCCGTGACGATCGTCAACAACGGCCAAGAAGGCTTGGACAGGCTGGACCGGGAATCTTACGATCTGGTGTTGATGGATTGTCAGATGCCGGTGATGGACGGCTTTCAGGCCACCGAGCTGATTCGCGAGCGCGAACGCCGCGCGGCGCTGGCGACGGATCGGCCCGCGCGGCGCCAAGCGGTCGTGGCCTTGACCGCCCATGCCATCAGCGGGGATCGCGACCGCTGCCTGAAGGTCGGCATGGACGATTATCTGAGTAAGCCCTTTAGCCGGGAGGATATGAGCGTGATCTTAAAGCGGTGGTTGCCCGCGTCGTTAGCCAAGTCTCCCACCCCCACAGCCCAAGAGGCTAATGTCGGATCGCCGCCCGCTGAAGCGGCTGGGCCTGTGGGTTCGAGCATCAATCAGGACGTTTTGGAAAAAATCCGGGCGCTCGAACGCAACGGCGCCCCCAATCTGGTGGCTCGGTTGGTGGGACTTTATCTAAAGGGAACGCCGCCGCTGATCGAACAGATGAAGAAAGCGTGCGTCGATGCGGATTGCGGCGCGCTACGCATGGCGGCGCACACCTTGAAGTCCAGCAGCGCCAACGTCGGCGCCATGAAGCTTCACGAACTGTGCAAGGAACTGGAGTCGCAGGCGCGCAACCAGCACACTGACGATGCGGCGGAGCGGATCGCCGGTATCGAACAGGAATTTCTGGCGGCTCAGGAAGTGTTGCACAAAGAACTCGTCTGAGCTGCGGGTCGGGTGGTTTGGCCGGTGGCCGCTCAGCCGGGGTTTCCGGGGGCCGGCTCGATGGCCAAGACCGGCTTCATCCGCGATCCCAGCCGCCGATCGGCTTGCGGCAAACCCAAACGCTGCGTGTAAATGGTGGCGTACTCCAACACGCGCTGGACGTAGTTGCGGGTTTCCTGGTAGGGGATGGTTTCCGCCCAGATATCGGCCGGCACGGGCGCGCGCGCCGGCAACCACCGCGCGACTTTGGTGGGTCCGGCGTTGTAGGCGGCGGTGGCCAATACCGGATTGCCTTGCAAGCGCTCCAGCATTTGTTGGAGATAGCGGACGCCCAGGCGCAGGTTGGTATCGGGTTGTAGCAGCGACTCCGGCGCGCCGTCGGTCGCGTCACCGGATTGGCGGGCGATGTCCCGGCCGGTGGCCGGCACGAGCTGCATCAGGCCCAGCGCGCCCACCGGGGAGCGGGCGGCGGGCCGAAAATTGCTTTCCTGGCGGATGATGGCGTAGACCCAGGCCGGGTCCAGGGCGCTGGCGCGCGCGTTGTCCAGCACGCCGTTTTTGTAGGCCAGCGGGAAGCGCACGTTCAAATCGTCCCAATACTCCGTGCGGGCCAGGGTGGCGATGGCTTGGGAGTGCCACTCCCAGCGGTCGGCCAGCAGCGCGGCTTGTTGCAGCATCGCGCGGTCGAAGCTTTCAATGGCTTGCCGCCACTCGGCGGCGGCTTCCGGCTCTCGCCCCAGGATGTATAGCTCTCGCGCCCGCTGCAAGCCGACAGAACCGGCCAGCAGCGCTTCCAGCTCGGTCGCCGATGCTTGCAAAGGGATATTGGCGATAGCGTAAGGCGTACCGAGCCGGTCGGCGGCCAGAAAGCCGTAATAGTCGCGCTGACCGGAGACCTTTTCATAGGCCTGCCGGGCTTCGGCGCCGCGGTCCAGGGTCTCCAGCAGCCGGCCCCGCCAATATTGCCAGCGCGGCTTGTCGCGTTCCGGGGCCGGTAATTGGTCCAGCCACTGTAAGGCCGCCGCCCACTGGTTCTCGTGCAGGCAAACCCGTACCCGCCATTCTCGCACCGTAGCGTCCACCGCCGGCTCCGGCAAGGCGGTCAACCGCGCCAACGCGGTCGGATGGTAGTCGCTGGCGATCCACAGCGCCAGTTGCCGCTCCACCTCCACCCAGTGCGAGGCGAGCGTCCGGTGGCGCTCCTTGAGGGTGTCCAGCGCCGCCGCCGCCGCCTGAGCATCCCGTTTACCCCACTGTTTCAGCGCATCCGCGAAGACGGCGCCGATTCGGGGATCGTCGCCCCGGATGTGGCTGGCGTCCAAAATCAGTTGCGGGTTGCCGGCGACCGCTAGCCAAAGGTCGGCCAGCGGTTGATCGGCGGCCGACAACTCCGGGCGCAGGAAGCGGGCCAGCCCGAGATTGCGCTCGGTCATCGCCAGGGTGAAGCGCTGCCAGAGCAAAGCGACCGGGGGACCACCTTGAGTCCGCCAGTAAGCGATCACCGGGTCGCAACTCGCGGGCAGGGAGCCGCCGCGCAGCCAAAATACCTCGAAATCGTGCAGCGCCCGTTCGCCTTGTCCGGTAGCCAGCAGGGCTTGCCGGCGCCAGCATTCAAAACCTGGGTCGCGGGAGGGAGTGGCCTCGCGCAAGTAATCGTCCCAGCGCTGGGCCGAGGCGAGCTGCCGCAGCCAAGCGTCGCGCAGCTTGCCCGCCAGCGGCGAATCGCTGTAGTTTTTCAGGAACTCACGAATTTCGGCGGCGGGAAATTCCGCCGGGCGTCGCGACAGCTCCCGATAACGCAGGTACGGGTAGAGCGAATAGCCAAGGAGCGCGGAGTAATCCGCTGGCTCTCCGTTTTGCAACGAGCGGTCCAGGGTTTGAAAACGTTCGCGCCAGCTTTGCGGCGATTCGGTCGCGCCGACATCGCCGGCCACGCTTGAGACCAGGAGGAGGAGTGGAAGCGTCCGCCACCGCTTGGGCGGGCGTCGGGCGCCGGTGCCGGAGGCGGCGGGAGTCACATGGTGCCCGCCGCCGTGCCCGGAACGGCGTTGGATCATACCTGCGTTACTTGTCGTTACCGGCGAATAGAGGGGTGCGGTTCGACGGTGCCGGAACCCGGTTTGGCTCGGCGGAGTAAACCACCGGCGGCCGGCTGCGGCTGATGTTCGCCGCTCCGCTGGCGCCGACCACGATCCTGGTGCCGGTAGGGGTCAGATACGTGCGGGGAATGGTGGCTGATCCCGTGCTGGCGGAAGCCCTACCGCCGCGCGGTGTGATGACGGTGACGCCGCCGCTGCCGCGGTTGCCGTAGCCGGCACCGCTTCCGCCGTAACCGCTGCTGTAATAGGTGTAGCCGTTGTTGTAAGCGCTGTAAGCCAGCGGGCCGGGCGTCGAGCCGCCGGCGTAAGAGGCGGTGTTGTAAAAGCTGTTGCCCCTGTATTGCTGGTAATAGTTCAGCACCTTCACCACGTAGTTTTGGGTTTCCCGGTACGGCGGGATTTGGTTGCCGTATTTTTGCACCGCGCCCTCGCCGGCGTTGTAGGCCGCCACCGCCAGACGGGTGTCGTTGAAGTTGTCGAGCAGCCAGCGCAAATAGCGCGCGCCGCCGTGCATGTTGGCGACCGGATCGTAGGCGTTGGCGACACCGAAGCGGGTGGCGGTGCCGGGCATCAGTTGCATCAACCCCATCGCGCCCTTGGGCGATACCGCCCAGGGATTGTAAGACGATTCGGCGCTGATCACGGCGTGCATCAGGGCGGGATCGAGCTGGTACTGCGTCGCGATGCGGTGGACGTCGGCGGCGAAGCGCTGGCGGTTTTGTTCGTTGACCCGCGAAGGTCTGCTCCAAGCGCTGGGGTTGGAGTAGTAGTTGCGCTGGCCCCTGAGGATGGCGGGACCGTACAAGGTGCTCGGCGCAAAGCTGGAGGTCTGCGCGGATTCCCTGCGATAAGCCGGGGTGCGCATCACCAACTTGTAACGGGGGTCGTTGGGGACATTGCTGAGATTGCGGATGCCGTTCTTGTCGACGAAGGCGTAAATATCCGCCTGAACGGGGTTGCAAACCACCATCACCGCCACGGGCACCAAACCGGCCAATAGCCGCCGCTTCATTGGTTTCTCCTATTCTTATCCGGTAAAAGCTGAGGGGTGGCTGACAGTCTGATGACCGTTTTGACCCCAGCGGGAGAGTCGAGTATCTGTCGGTCGATAGTATTAGATTAACACAATCCACGCTATTGCAACCCGCCGTGCGGACCAACAAGGAACTATTTTAGCGGATCATAAATGAACTTTTTGAATAATCTACTAAAATTAATCCATCGAAAGCGTGAGTTGGCGGGCCTTTTGGGCCGCCGATGCTTCCCTCCAGTACGAGCCAGTACGAGTGACGCCCATGTTCAGAACCGCCGAACTACAACGCAAGCTGCTCAAAGAGGATTACCGCCAGCAGGTCCCACCGCTGCGGGAGGAGTTGTTGATGTTGCAAATGGAACTGCGCAAGGCTGATTTTCCGGTCATCGTGATTTTTGCGGGTGTGGATGGGGCCGGTAAAGGTGAAACCGTCAACCAGCTTCACGAATGGCTGGATTCGCGCTGGCTGATTACCCAGGCCTTCGGCGAGCCGTCCGACGAGGAGCGCGACCGGCCCGAATATTGGCGCTTCTGGCTGGCGTTGCCGCCTCGGGGGCGGATCGGGTTGTTCTTAAGCTCCTGGTATTCGAGGCCGATCCTCGATCACGTTTACGGCCATACCGGCCCGGCGGACTTCGACGAGCAGCTGGAGCGGATCAAGGCCTTCGAGAAGACGCTGGCCGACGACGGGGCCTTGATTCTGAAATTCTGGATGCATTTATCCAAGGAAGCCCAAAACAACCGGCTGCGCAAGCTGGAAAAAAGCCCGTTGCTGCATTGGCGGATTTCCAAGCGCGACTGGCAGCACTGGGAGATGTACGAGCGCTTCATCGCCGCCGCCGAACGCACCATCATGAAAACCAGCACCGGCCAAGCGCCCTGGAAAATCGTGGAAGGGTATGACGAGCGCTATCGCAGCGTCGCCGTGGCCGCCGCCATCCGCGACGCGGTCCGCTTCCGGCTGGACGAGGCTAGCAAGGTATCGGCCAGCGGCGGCCACGGCGACGCCAACCTGCGCTCTAAATTGGCTCAACCGGACGCTGGGGGCTCGCCGCCGGTGACGATCCTATCGCGGCTGGATATGGGCGAGGCGCTGGCCAAAGAAAACTATGACGCCAGCCTGAAGCGCTATCAGGCCAAACTAAACCAGCTCCAGCGCACGGCGCGCGAGCGCAAGATTTCGACCATTCTGGTGTTCGAAGGCTGGGACGCGGCCGGCAAGGGCGGCAGCATCCGTCGCATCACCGCGGCGTTGGACGCCCGCGACTACCGGGTGATCCAGATTGCCGCGCCGACCGACGAGGAAGCGGCGCACAACTATCTCTGGCGCTTCTGGCGGCACATTCCGCGCGCCGGCCGGGTCACGATTTACGACCGCAGCTGGTACGGTCGGGTGTTGGTCGAGCGCGTCGAAGGCTTCGCCCGCACCCGCGACTGGCAGCGCGCTTACGCCGAGATCAACGACTTCGAGGCGCAGTTGGTGGAGCGCGGCATCGTGCTGCTGAAATTCTGGTTGCACATTACCCCGGAGGAACAGTTGCGCCGCTTCAAGGAGCGCGAGCAGATCACCTACAAGTCGTGGAAGTTGACCGAAGAGGACTGGCGCAACCGCGAGCGCTGGGCGGATTACGAGCTGGCCGTCAACGACATGGTGGAACACACCAGCACCCGACAGGAGCCCTGGACCTTGATCGAAGCGAACGATAAGCGTTATGCCAGGATCAAAGTGTTGCGCACGTTGTGCGAACGGCTGGAGACCGCGCTGGGCGAGACCGCCGACCGGACCCGGCCCCGTGCCAAGGGGGCCAAGAAATCCGCAACCAAGAGTTTCAAGGGGTGAGAATGAGCGAGCGAGCCGAAGCGTTATCCGGGGGTGGGGACA
Source organism: Candidatus Competibacteraceae bacterium (assembly GCA_003527885.1). Classification (GTDB taxonomy): domain Bacteria; phylum Pseudomonadota; class Gammaproteobacteria; order Competibacterales; family Competibacteraceae; genus Competibacter_A. The sequence continues at coordinate 1,469 of DPWB01000387.1, read as the reverse complement.
GTACCGCGATTGCCGAGGAGCCAAAATCCCGTAGCGGCCGGGGCAAGCCTCACGAGGCGCCAGTCGGCGAAACGCCCGCTCCGCCGCCGGAACCGACGATCGATCTCGAAGCCCCGGAGTGGTACTTGAACCGCGAGCTGACCTGGCTGGCGTTCAACCAGCGGGTATTGCGCGAGGCGCAGGACGAGCGCGCGCCGCTATTGGAGCGGGTCAAGTTTCTGGCCATCGTCAGCGCCAATCTGGACGAGTTTTTCATGAAGCGCATCGGCGGCCTCAAACAGCAGATCGGGGCGCGGGTGCGCGAGCTGACCGTGGACGGACGCAGCCCCGAACAGCAGTTCAGCGAGTGCTTGGCGGTGGTGCGCGAGATCGCGGAGCAGCAGCGGCAACTGGCCTCCGAACTGCACGAACTGCTCAAGGAGCAAGGGATTCACCTGCGCAGTTACGCCCGGCTGACCGAGGCCCAACGCCAGCAAATGCGGGACTATTACCTGCTCAACATTTTTCCGCTGGTCACCCCGCAGACCATGGACCCGGCCCATCCCTTCCCCTTCGTGTCCAACCTGTCGCTCAATTTGCTGGTGACGGTGCGCTACGCCGACGACGAGTCCGCCGGCTTGGCGCGGATCAAGGTGCCGGTCGGCTCGGGGATCGCCCGCTTTCTCAAGGTCGGCGACGAGGAGTTGTACGTGCCGCTGGAAGATGTGGTCGCCAACAATCTCGACCTGTTGTTTCCGGGCATGGTGATCGAGGCGTGCGAGCTGTTCCGGGTCACCCGCAACGCCATGACCGAGCGCGCCGAGGATTCGGCCGACGATTTGCTGGTGATGATCGAATCGGAGTTGCGCGAGCGCCGCTTCGCGCCCATCGTCCGGCTAGAGGTCGAAAAGAACATGGACCCGATCCACCGGGGGATGCTGGCCGCCGAGCTCGGCCTGGACGAGACCAACGAAGTGTTCGAAGTCAACGGCATGATGGCGCTGCGCGATCTGTTCCAGATCGTCGCCATCAACCGGCCCGACTTGCGCGACCCCTCGCACCACCCGCTCGACCATCCCAAGCTGAGCGACAAGCGCAATATTTTCCACATCATCCGCGAAACCGGGCCGATTTTGTTGCAGCACCCCTACGAGTCGTTCGTGACCTCGGTGGAGCGCTTCGTGCTGGAAGCCAGCGACGACCCCAAGGTGCTGGCGATCAAGATGACGCTGTACCGGACCTCGGCGGATTCCAAGATCATCCAATACCTGATCGACGCCGCCCAGGACGGCAAGCAAGTGACGGTGGTGGTGGAGCTGAAGGCGCGCTTCGACGAGGCGGCCAACATCCGCTGGGCCAACCGGCTGGAGGAGGCGGGGATTCACGTCACCTACGGCGTGGTCGGGCTAAAGACCCACAGCAAGGTGATTCTGGTGGTGCGGCGCGATTTCAACGGCCTGCGCCGCTACGCCCACATCGGCACCGGCAAC